>CALCIC010000246.1 GCA_937907405.1 uncultured Isosphaeraceae bacterium
GGCAAGCCGCTCGGGCGGGACGCCCGAGCCACGCCGGCGGATGCTCGACCGACACTTTCGAGACGCTCACCCTTCCCGGCGAAGAGAGGAAGAGAGGAAGACGCGTCCCTCCTTTCTCGGTTTCCGCCGCCGTGGTGTAAGCTACAGGTGGATCACTGCGCGACTCGGGCTCTTTCTCAATCCGGCTTCGGTTGAAACGCCTCATCGGCACGATCGAAAAAGCGCGCGAACGAACCCAACGTCGACGGGGCGCCCGCCGATCGGTCGGAGCGCGGTGAGTTGCTGGACCCATCCGCGTCGGGCGCGGGACGAGACCCGTCGAACCCAATTCCGCGACGAACGAAGCCACCGGTTGATCCGGCGCGAAAGGGTTTTTGAGTAAGGACTTGCAATCGATCGTCCTGGGCCTTGAGGGGCGCGAACGAACCCAAAGGCGGGAACGGTCGGTCGATCGCGAGGGCCGGCGGGACGGTCCTCCCCGCCGGTTTGGGATCTCGAAAACGCGACGAACGAACCCAAAGTCGGGCTCAGACCAGGGCGGTCTCTTCCGGCTGGCCGAGCATCAGGTTGAGGTTCTGGACGGCCACGCCCGAGGCGCCTTTGATGAGGTTGTCGAGGCAGGCGAGGACGAGAATCCGGCCCCGGACCACCCGGACGGTCAAATCGCAATAATTCGTATAGGCGGAATCCTTGGTCGCCGGCAGGTGGTTGACCACCCTGACGAACGGGCTGTCGGCGTAGAACGTCCGGTAGAGGTCGAGCAGGTCGTGCTCGACGGCCGGCTTTCGCGGGACGGCGTAGATCGTCGCGAAGATGCCCCGGTCCATCGGGACCAGGTGGGGGGTGAAGATCACCTCGACGGGTTCGCCCCGGCCGGCGGCCGTCGTCGTGAGGACCTGGTCGATCTCCGGTGTGTGGCGATGGCGGCCGACGCTGTAGGCGGAGAAGCTCTCGTTGCATTCGGGGAAGTGGGTCGTCAGCTTGGGCGACCGCCCCGCGCCGGAAACCCCGCTCTTGGCGTCGATGACGATCCCCGTCCGCTCGATCAGGTCCTCCGCCACCAGCGGCGCCAGCCCCAGAATGCTCGTCGAGGTGTAACACCCCGGATTGGCGATCAAGCCCGCCGACGGAATTCGCTCGCGAAACAGCTCGGGCAGGCCGTAGACCGCCTCTTCAAGGCCCCTGGGGTCGGTGTGAGCGTGGCCGTACCAATCCTCGTACACCTGGGCGTCGTGGAGCCGGTAATCGGCGCTCAGGTCGATCACCTTGACGTTCCGCTCGCGGAGCGCCGGCACGACGGCCATGCTCGCGGTGTGAGGCAAGGCCAGAAATGCGAAGTCCGCCTTCTCGGCGATCCGGTCGGGGTCGAAGGTCTCGCAGTTCAGGTCGATCCGTTTGGCCAGGCTCGGGTGGATCGCGTCGAGTCGGGGCGCTTCGTCCTGGCGCGAGGTCGCCGCCGTGATCTCGACCCCCGGATGCCTGAGCAGGATCTGAATCAACTCGCGGGCCGCGTACCCGGAGGCCCCCACGATCGCCACGCCGATGGGACTCGCCACGATGCAACCTCCAGATGAATGCGAAAACGTCACTCTACCAGTATTCCGTTTTCCGAACCGCGCCGCGACGCCAGATGAAGCAAGGACAAGACCATGAGCCAGATCAGCCAGGAAACCACCGAGACCCCCAGTCCCAGCCGCAGGTCGGCGGCGTCGTAAGTCAGTCGGAGGACGTCCCCCGCGCGCGCCCGGTCGATGAACACCCGCTGCCAGGCGCCCCCCGCATTCCCGACCCGAAACGCCGGCGCGATGTTCGCGGGCTCGCCCTGGCGGCCTTCGTTCGAGCCGATCCGGGCCCGCCATTGAGGATCATCGAGTTGCGAGATCAGCACCCAGCCCGGTTCATCGACCTCAAGCGCGACCTCCCACTCGACGGGCGACCGGACGATCGTGGGCAGCGCCCGGGCGCGGTCGATCAGGTCGAGAATCGGCCGTGGGTCGCCGTTCACCGAGTCGAACACGGAGGTACTCGGCGCGGCGGTCGCGGGGATGAACCAGGCGCGCGCGGCGGCCTCGGTGGGCTTGACGATCCCGAACGCGTCGGCTTCAGGACGGTGCTCTGGGTTCCAATCGGCGCCGAGGAGCCAGCGGGCGAGGACCGGGTCGTCAAGGCGTTCGAGGGTCGCGTCGGGAAGGAAGTCGTCCGCCCCCTGAGCTTGCAGCCCGGCCGATTCGGTCGGATCGAGGACCCGCAGGCCGACCCCCGCCGCGCGCATCGCCCGGAACGCGGCTTCGCGCCGGGGGCCGGGGACGAGCGAGCCCCGAACCAGCGAGGTCAAACCGGGAAGCGCGGGGAGGTCGAGCGTCCGGTACGCCTGCACCGGCGCCAGACCGACGGCCATCGGCAGGTTGCGCGCGGGGTCGGCGATCCGGGTCCCGCGCGGCGCCTTCGCCATCCGGGCCAGGACCGAACTCTGCTCGACCAGCGGCCGGAGCGGCCCGACGTCGACCAGCCGATGCCGCCCCATCAACCAGAGATCGGCCGCCGTCAGTACGACCAGGACGACCGGACCGAACCGTCGAACCGGCGCCAGGCCGGTCAACGCCGACGCGACCACGATCATCCCCAGCAACGCCGCCGTTCCGCCCAACTCCGTCCGGTAGATCACGAATCGTTGCTGCTCGAACGACCGCGCCTCGCGGGGCTTCGTCCCGCTGGTTGCGACGGGTCTTCGAGCCAGCTCGGCCACGCTCTTGAACGTCTGATCGTCGGACCAGGGACGAAGCGCGAACGCCCGCGAGAAGCCCTCCGCCAGCGCCGGACTTCCCGAGGGGGACGACGACCAGAGGGCCGACTCGACGACCCCCAGCACGCCGACCGTCCAGACCGCCGCCGCGACCGCCATCGCTCCCAGCCGGCGCCCGGGTCGTTCCCAGCGGGGCCAGCCGTCAAGCCCCTTGCCCGCGAGGATCGCCAGCGCCAGCGACGCCGGCAGCGTCCACCGCGCCGGCGCCCGGAAGAACGAGAACCCGGGAAGCTCGATCAGCAGCCGAAACCCCGGCGCGTACGGACCAAGACTCAGCGCAAGTCCGACCACCGCCAGGACCGCCAGGCAACGAACGCTCGCGTCCCGACGCGCCTCGCGGACGACCGCGAGGACCGCCAGGAAGAGCGGCAAGAGCCCCACGTAGACCAGGCACTCCTCCGGCGAGGTGTGGAACGGGTCCCAGACGATCGGACGCCACAAGGGAGACCGATGGAACAGGTTCGGCGCGACCAGACTGACCAGGTGGAAAGGCGACGAGGCGAACCCCGACAGGTACTCGAAATCGCGCTGGCCGGCCGCGAGCCGAGCCAACCGAGCGGTCGGCCAGAGCTGAACGGCCGCGAGCGGAAACACCGCCGCGAGGCCGAGCATCGTCAGCCCCCCCCGCCGGAACGACGCCCCGAGCGAGCCCACGCCGCCACGGTCGACGAGCGCCCAGGCCGCGATCATCGCGACCCCCGCCTGCGTCATGAAGGCGATCTGAAAGTGCCCCGGAAGCACCTGGAAGACCAGGATGAGCGTCAGCGCGAACGACCGCGCGGCGGAGCTGTCGAGATGGGCGGGCGAGATTCCCGGCTCCGTTCCGACGAGTCGCCAGGCGGCGCCCCAGGCCCAGGGGAGCCACGATCCGGTCGTGTATCCCCAGGGGTGCGGCATGTGGATGACGAAGAACCCCGAGGTCGAGAACACGAACGCCGAGAACGCCGAGCCGGTCCGGCTCAGCCCGAGGACGCGACCGGCCCAGTACGCGCCGAGACCTCCCCAGAGGGTGTGCAGCACGAGGCTCGCGACGTACGCCCGTTCGAGCGAGAGCGTCCCGTAAAGCAGGATGTGGGGGGGGTAGAACGCCCCCATCTGGCTCTCGCCGACGCCGGGAAAGCCGTAGCCCCAGAGATCGTTCCAGACCGGCGCGCGACCGGCCGCCAGCGACTCGGAGAGGAAGCTCATCAGGCCGAGGAAGAACTGGGTGACGTCGCCGCCGACCGGCATCGCCCCCCCAAGGCCGATCGGCCAGAGCCACGCGAGCAGGCCCGCAAACAGGACCAGGACCGCCGCGCCGCCTCTCCGCCGCGACGCCCCATCCAGGAATCGAAGCCTATTCCCTGCGCATTCCGCCGCCTTCGGCTGGTTCACGAGGCACGAACCTCTCGACTCAAGGTAACTTTTTCAATTCTCGAACCGATCTTACAGCAATTCCGACCCACCGTCAGGATCGTCCATTCCGCCGAAACCTCCACGACGAAGGGGGTTGGCGCTGGATTTTGGGTGGATCGACGAACCATCGCGATCGGAGGGACGTATTGGCATGCGAGGTGCAGTACAGGATCGGCATTCCCACCTCGAACTCCGATCTTGAAGAAAAAAACCGAACGCCTTTCAAGGAGGATGTACTATGTTGGTCCTGAGCAGGAAGTTGGGCGAGGCGATCCAGATCGGTTCGGACATTCGGATCACCATCGCGAAGATCGACTCCAAGTCGGTTCGGATCGGCATCGAGGCCCCCGAGCACGTCTCGATCAAACGACAGGAGATCGTTTTCGAGATGCCCAGGATGCGGGACGAAGAGCGGCTTCTGGAAGCGACGATGTCCTGAGCGTCGAGCTTGGGCCGCATCATCCCCGTCCCGTCGAGGCCGGAATCTTGAATGGGGGACGGGTTGACCTGATGCGAATCGTCATCGCTCCAGACAAATTCAAGGGGAGCCTCACCGCGACGGAAGCCGCTCAGGCGATGGCGCGCGGCGCGCGCTCCGCCCTGCCCTCGGTGGAGATCGAGGTCGCGCCGATGGCCGACGGCGGCGAGGGGACCGTCGAAGCGCTCGTGACGGCCACGGGCGGGACCTATCACTCGTTGAACGCGACCGGCCCTCTCGGAAAGCCGGTCCAGGCGCGGTTCGGAATGCTCGGCGACGGCCGGACGGCGGTCGTCGAGATGGCGACGGCGTCGGGGCTCGTCCTGATCCCCGCCGACGCGCGCGACCCGCTTTCGACCACCACGCGAGGGACCGGCGAGCTGCTGCTGGCCGCGGTCGCCGCGGTCGCTCGTCGCCTGATCGTGGGCGTCGGCGGCAGCGCGACCAACGACGGCGGCGCCGGCATGGCCCAGGCCCTCGGCTTCTCCGAGTCCACGATCGCCGCCATCACCGGCATGCCCACCAACAACCCGCCCGGCCAGGTCTATGGCTGGACCAAGGACACCTAAGCGCCTCCGACCAGCTCGAGCTGATGCCGTCGACCAGGCCTCGACATCGACAGTATTTTATTCTTTTACCACTCAAGTATTTTAGTTATGCACACGCCGCACACGCGTGTGCGGTTCATTTAGAGAGTGCCCTGTACAGCGGATGGTTTTCGCCTAAGATATAGGTAATGGAGGCCTTGGCCGCAAAGTGGTCCGTGTCGCGCTCGAGCGCCTCGATGATGTCCTCCACCAGGTGGGCGCGCGTGGCCTGGCTCTGGCGCGGGTCGGCGTAGATCGAACAGAAGTGGATGTGCAGGTGGAAGAACGACGGCAAGTGGTGCACAAAGATCTTCAGCTGGTCTCTGCTCGAAACGCACAACACGACACGCGCTCGAGGGTGAGTGTGCGATGTTGGTGGTGCGTGAAGGGGGGGGGGGAGCACCTCTTGAGGTTGTAGGTGCTTTCGATGGCCTCTGCGCCCAAGTCGAT
>CALCIC010000247.1 GCA_937907405.1 uncultured Isosphaeraceae bacterium
CTTTCCCTACACGACGCTCTTCCGATCTATCGGCATGGGGCTCAAGTACGGACCGATCCGACACCGGCTCACCGGCGACCCCAGGGACCGCGACGCCGTCTTCACGATGCTGGACAGGCTCGACGAATACCACGGCCAGGCCAACGGCCTTTTCAGTTGCGACGAGCACCTCGCCGGCCGCGGCCCGTCGCAGGGGGCCGAGCTGTGCACCGTGGTCGAGGCCATGTACTCGCTCGAAACGGCGATCGCGGCCACGGGGGACGCCCGGCTGGGCGACCGGCTGGAGAAGCTCGCCTTCAACGCCCTGCCCGCGACCTTCAAGAAGGACATGACCGCGCATCAATACGATCAGCAGTGCAACCAGGTCGTCTGCCAGCGTGAAGGCGAACATGTTTACGTGAGCAACGGCCCGGATTCCAACCTCTTCGGCCTGGAGCCCAACTTCGGCTGCTGCACGGCCAACTTCCACCAGGGCTGGCCCAAGTTCGCGGCCAACCTGTGGATGAAGACCCCCGACGGCGGCCTCGCCGTCGTCGCCTACGCCCCCTGCGTCGTCGAGACCGAGATCCAGGGCAAGCCGGTGACGCTCGAGGTGAAGACCGATTACCCGTTCCGCGACGCGGTCGACGTCACGCTGACGGTCCCTGACGCGATGGAGATCCCCCTGTTGCTTCGCAAGCCCGAGTGGACGCCCCCCCTCGGCGACGCGGGAAGGAGGATCGCCGTTCAGCCCGTCGACCCCGGGAAGAAGCATGCCGCGGTCTACCAGAGGATCGACGTCAAGTTGGCGGCGGGTTCGACCGGGCTGCGGTTCACTCTGCCAGCCGAACCCCGGCTCTACCGCGGCGCCGGCGGCTCCGTCGCGATCGAGCGCGGCCCGCTCGTCTTCGCGCTGCCGATCGGCGCCGAGTGGAGGAAGATCAAGGACAACCCGAAGTTCGCCGACTGGGAGGTCCACCCCACGACCCCCTGGAACTATGCGTTGGATCTCGACCCGGCGAACCTCGCGAAGTCCGCGACGCTGGAAGAGGCCGCGCTGAACGCGACCGGTTCGCTGTTCTCCGTCGCCGACGCGCCGCTCTCGATGCGAGTGAAGGGCCGTCGACTCGAATCCTGGAAGCTCGAAAGGGGCGCCGCCGCGCCGCCGCCGCAAAGCCCGGTGCGGAGCGAAGCCCCGCTGGAGGAATTGAAGCTCGTCCCTTACGGCTGCACCGATCTTCGGATCACCGAGTTCCCAACGCTGGCTCGCTAGCCGGCCGTTGACGGGATCAGCGATTCGGCAGGATTCCGGACTACCAACATGGCGACCGCCTCCACGCCGACGTCGGGTTTCTTGGTTCCCGGGGCGAAGCCCCGGGGGTCGATCGTCGCCAAGCTGACCTTGTTCGTCGGGTTTTTGGTCGCGCTGACGGCCGCGGTGTTGATCACCGTCGAGTATCTCTACGTCAGCGCGATGGTCAGCGAGCAGATCGACGCCCGGCTGTCGATGATCGCCGACGACCGCCGGGCGCTGCTGCTGGCGACGATGCAGCAGGAAGAGGACCGCGTCCACCAGATCGCGACCCGAACCCGGTTGCGGATCTTGCTGGCGCAGCGAAGCCGAGGAGCGCTCGACGACGAGGAGTTCGCCTCGGAAGCCCAGATCGTCATCGAAGACGTCCTCGAAAGCGCCCGCGACTTCCTGGCGATCCGCCTGGAAGACGTGCGGGGCCGGGTTCTGGCGTCCAGTGGAGCGGACGAGGCGCTTGACGAGTACCCGATCGGAGTGCGCGCCGCGCTGGACCCCGGCGGGACGGAGTCGCTCGTCGCGGTCCCCGAGCTGGCGGACTCGAGGCCCGCCGCGCTGTTCTCGGAAACGGTTCGAGACCGCGACGGGGGAGAAACCGGCCGGATTCTGCTGCTGGTGGATCTGGGCCGGATCGCCGCGGTGCTTTCCAATTCGGAATGGCTGGGCCGCACCGGCGAGGTCCTGCTGGGGCTCCGCGAGTCCGACGGCGTCCGCTACCTGTTCCCCCCCCGACGCGACCCGACGCACACCCGGGCCCCCTTCGACAAGACGCCGGCCATGAACCAGGCGCTCGGCGGCGGGAGCGGACTGATGCGTGCGGTCGATCGCACGGGCCGGGAGGTGCTGGCGGCCTACCGCCCGGTCGGCTACGGCGGATGGGGAATGCTCGCCAAGATCGACGTCGACGA
>CALCIC010000248.1 GCA_937907405.1 uncultured Isosphaeraceae bacterium
CATCGACGCCCACCACGGCTCGAACATCCCCGACTACATCGCCAGCCTCACGCGGATCCGCGACAGCGACGTCAAGTTCCTCCTCCCCTCTCACGGCCCGATCTTCCGCAAGGACGACGCCCTGCTCGACAGCACCATCGCGCGGCTGGAATCGTACACCCACCTGGCCGACTTCGGCACCTGCGCCGTCGACTGGCCCCTGCTGGACCAGTGGGAAGAGGAACTCACCCGCGACAAGCACGTGTTCTGACTCTGAGGACGCGGTTCATGCGTCCCAGGTCGAGCGTGACGACCGCCGGCGGCCTCCTCGCCGGCGGGTCGGGATTATACCGGGCGATTCTACCTCGACCGCGTCGGGCCGACCTTCGGGGCCGACGGCGGGTTGTTCGCGGGGAAGATCGAGAGCGGACGCGGCGGGTCGGGCTCGACGGCCATCCAGGGCTGTTGGGACGCCTTCGCATACTTCTCGGCAAGCGCTTTCTCGTAGTCGACGAACCGGGTGTACTCCTTCACGTTCTCAACGCCGAGTTCCGCTTGCCGCTGCTCGCCGTCGGCGATCAGGCCGTACCGGTACTTCTTGTACTCCTCGGTCGCCGTCTGGTCGAGCGACTTCAAGAACTGCTTCTGCGACGCAAGCAGCCCGTCCGGGATGCGCCCAGCGCGGAGTTCGTCGGCGTTCCTGAAACGTTCCGCGTCCGCCCGGCACCGGTCGAGGATCTTCTGATAAACGGCCTGCAACTCCCGCGCGTTCTGCGATTTGGCGAGGTAGGACCTGGCCGCGCCGCTGACCCCCGACGTCCGAACCACGAGCGCGAGCCAAACCGCTGTATAACCCGTCAGGATCATCAAGGTCCGCATGCTGAAACGGAGGCTGCGCGGCGACGGCTTCGGATCGCCAGGCCGCAGCCCCAGGTTGAGACCGATGCAGGCGCCGAAGTAAGGCCCGTAGAAGAGGCTGGAGCCGAGCATCTCCGAGAGGTAGGGCCATCCTCGCCAGGCGAAGTCGAGGGCCGACGCCGCCAGGCCGACCGCGATCCCTCCTCCGAAGCCGATCCAGACGGACTTCCTGAGACGTCCCTCCCGCGCCTCCCGTTCTTCCGCCGAGAGCGGCTCGGTCGCGAAGAACCCCAGCGGGCGCCTCCAGCCGCGCGCATGGGGAGTTAGCCCCGTCCACCCGCCGATGATCGCCCCGACGGCCGGGTAAACCACCAGAAACGTGGTCAGCGAGACGTCGCGGAGGCTTCGCCCTTGAATCAGGTATACGAAGCCCGCACTCGAAATCCCCATGACGGCCCCGAACGCCGCTCCGCCGAGCACGAACCGGACGATCGTCCTCGACTGGACGCTGCTCGCAATCGTCCCAGGCGATCCCGTCGATTCCGTCACGTCACGCTCCTGACGATGATTAGGTTTCCATCCAGCCGGCCGGTTCCGATGATATTCGGAGAACCGCGCCGTTGCTTGCCACTCTGAACGAAAATCGAAATCGGCCGTCACCCGCCGCGCCACGCGCGTAAATTTCTAGGGGCCGATCGCTCGCCTCGACTTTGAGGTTAAACGTTGGTAGAATGTTTATTCTGCTACATCGCCGCACGACCTCACGCTTGCCGACCTCCCCCCGCCTGGCTGGAGACCACGATGACCTCCACGACTAGGATTGCAATAATCCTCGCCTCCTCTGTTCTCGGCGTCCTCGCCTGTGCAGACACTCTCCATGCCGATTCCGCGGCCGTCGACCCCAAGGCCGACATGACTCCGGCGCGCGCGATGTTCGAGAAGTACTGCAACGAATGCCACGTGGGCGAAAAGTCCAAGGGGGGCGTCGACCTGGAGAAGCTGCTCGGACAAGGCCCGCCGGCCAGCCGCCGCAAGCCCTGGGGGAAGGTCAAGGAGAACGTCGAAGCGGGGATGATGCCCCCCGAGGATCATCCCCAGCCGTCGGAGGACGAGATCGACGGATTGCGGACCTGGATCACGGCCGAATTGGGCAAGATCGATTGCGGCGGGACCGTCGATCCCGGCCGGGTGACGATCCGACGTCTCAACCGGGCCGAGTACGACAACACGATCCGCGACCTGGTGGGCGTCGACTTCCACCCGGCCGACGACTTCCCGTCGGACGACGTCGGCTACGGCTTCGACAACATCGGCGACGTCCTGTCGCTCCCGCCGCTGCTCATGGAGAAGTACCTCGCTGCGGCCGAGACCATCGCCGAGCAGGCGATCTCGACGGGGACGAACACGCGGCCGATGGTCAAATCGTACGAGGCGGAGAACCTCGACGCCGGCGGCGGCAACCTCCAGGGGGACGTTCGCATCCTGGCGAGCAACGGCGAGATCGCCGTCAACCACCCGTTCCCTCGCGATTCGACCTACATAGTCCGGGTGCGGGCGTACGGCCAGCAGGCCGGCAAAGACCCGGCGCGGATGGCGATCCTCATCGACGGCAAGACGCTCAAGACGGTCGACGTCAAGGCGAAGCAGGGATCGACCGGGACGTACGAGCTTCGCGAGAAGCTGCGCGG
>CALCIC010000249.1 GCA_937907405.1 uncultured Isosphaeraceae bacterium
CGAAGGCCAAAACGAGAAAACCGGGGAGAAGGAAAAACTCACCACGGAGGACGCGGAGGACACGGAGAAGAGAAATTAGGACATCAAAGATTTCATACTTTCTGTTCTCTCTCCTCCGCGTCCTCCGCGTCCTCCGTGGTGAGTCCTTTCTTTTCCCATGTCAACCGCCGTCGAGGAACCGTTGGACGATCGGCGAGTAGGCGTCGATGCGGCGGTCGCGGAGGAACGGCCAGTTCCGCCTCGTGTCTTCCTGGAGTCGAGGGTTGCAGTCGGCCGCGACGATCTCCTCCTGATCGCGGCTCCCCCTGGCGAGGATGCGGCCGAACGGGTCGGCGAGGAACGAGCCCCCCCAGAATTCGATGCCGCCGTCGGCCGGTCCCTCGTGGCCGATGCGGTTGACCGCGCCGACGAAGACGCCGTTGGCGATCGCGTGGGCGCGCTGCATGGTCTCCCAGGCGCTCGCCTGGGCTTCGCCGAACTCCGCCTTCTCGCTCGGGTGCCAGCCGATGGCCGTGGGGTGGAAGAGGATTTCCGACCCCTGAAGCGCCGTCAGTCGGGCGGCCTCGGGGTACCACTGGTCCCAGCAGACCAGGGTGCCGACGTTGGCGTGGGGGGTCTCGAAGCTCTTGAACCCGAGATCGCCGGGGGTGAAGTAATACTTCTCGTAATAGAGCGGATCGTCGGGGATGTGCATCTTGCGATAGCGGCCCACCAGTGCGCCGTCGGGGTTCAGCACCACGGCCGTATTGTGATAGACGCCGGCCGTCCGCCGCTCGAAGATCGAGCCGACGATCACCATCTTCGTCGCTTTGGCGACTTCCGCCAGGGCCTCGGAGGTCGGCCCGGGGATCGGCTCGGCCAGGTCGAACGTCGCCGCGTCCTCGGTCTGGCAGAAGTACTGCGACAGGAACAGTTCCGGCAGGCACGCCACCTTCGCGCCGTCCCCGGCCGCGTCGCGAAGCATCGCCGAAGCCCGCCGCAGGTTGTCGTCGGCGTCGGTCGAGCACCGCATCTGAATCAAAGCCACGCGGAACGGCGGGCGGTCGCCCCTCATGTCGTCGAACCTCGTCTCTCGGGTGGTGGGTGGATCAATCTGGTCGGCCCATTGTAACAGATCCGCGAGGACGAGGCGCCCGCCGGGCCGCGCTACGGTCTGGATCGGCTCGGCGGGAGCCTCGCCCTCCCAAGAGGCCCACATGCAACGGTCTGGATCGGCTCGGCGGGCGCCTCGCCCTCCCGGGGAACACCAGATTAAGTTAACATACCAACTCATTGCATCAATGGAACTGCTTCAGGAACCGCGACGACATGAGCCAATTGGAAACGTCCCAGCCGATCGCCGAATTCATCGCTCGATGGTCCAGTTCGGGGGCGGCCGAGCGGGCCAATTATCAGCTCTTCTTGAGCGAGCTGTGCGACGTCCTGGGCGTCCCCAGGCCCGACCCCTCCAGGGCCGACAGCGCCAGCAACGCGTACGTGTTCGAGCATCCGGTGATCTTCAACGACGGCTACGGCAGGACCTCGACCGGGTTCATCGACCTCTACCGCCGGGGCGCCTTCATTCTTGAGGCGAAGCAAGGCAGCGACAAGGTCTTGACCGAGGACGAGACCGGCCTGAAGACGACCAGGAAGGCGCGGGACGGCCGTCCGGGGGACTTCCGGATGGGACGACGCCATGGTCGCCGCGCTGGGGCAGGCCAAGCTCTACGCCCAGGCCCTCCCCCCGGCCGACGGCTGGCCGCCGTTCCTCGTCGTCGTCGACGTCGGCCACTCGATCGAGCTGTTCGCCGACTTCACGCGGTCGGGCAAGACCTACGTCGCATTCCCCGACGCCCGCACTCATCGCGTCTTCCTGGGCGACCTGGCCGACGACGCGATTCGCGACCGGCTTCGGATGGTCTGGAACGACCCCCTGGAACTCGACCCCAGCCGCAAAAGCGCCAAGGTCACCCGCGAGGTCGCCTCGCGCCTCGCCGACCTGGCGAAGTCGTTCGAGCGCTCCGGGCATCAGCCGCAGCGGGTCGCGCAGTTCCTCATGCGCTGCCTGTTCACCATGTTCGCCGAGGACGTCGGACTGCTGCCGAAGAAGAGTTTCACCGCCCTGCTGGAAGGCCGGCGCGGCAAGCTGAGCACCTTTCCCGACATGCTCGGATCGCTCTGGAACACCATGGACAAGGGAGGCTTCTCGCCCCAGCTCGAAACGAAACTGCTCCGGTTCAACGGCCAGCTCTTCGCCGACTCCGAGGCCCTCCCCGTCACCGAGACCCAGCTTGAACTCCTGATCGACGCCGCGAAAGCCGACTGGCAGGCCGTCGAGCCCGCCATCTTCGGCACATTGCTGGAGCGCGCCCTCGACCCCGTCGAGCGGCACAAGCTGGGCGCGCACTACACGCCCCGGGCCTACGTCGAGCGGCTGGTCCTGCCCACCATCGTCGAGCCGCTCCGCGAGCAGTGGGAGGCCGTCAAGGCCGCCGCCGTCACGCTCGCCAAGGGGCGGAAGCTCAAGGACGCCCGCGCCGAGGTCACCGGCTTCCTCGACAAGCTCTGCTCCGTCACCGTCCTCGACCCCGCCTGCGGGACCGGCAACTTCCTTTATGTGACGCTCGAACACCTCAAACGGCTCGAAGGCGAGGCCCGCGACCTCCTCCAGGGCTTCGGCCGCTCGCAAGAGGTCTTCGAGGGCCTGGGCCGCACCGTCGACCCCCACCAGCTCCTCGGCATCGAACTCAACCCCCGCGCCGCCGCCATCGCCGAACTCGTCCTCTGGATCGGCTACCTCCAGTGGCACTTCCGCACCTTCGGCGAACGGATGCCCGCCGAACCCGTCATCAAGGCGTTCCACAACATCGAATGCCGCGACGCCGTCCTCGCCTACGACCGCGCCGAACCCGTCCTCGACGACAACCTCAACCCCGTCACCCGATGGGACGGCCGCACCACCAAGAAACACCCCGTCACCGGCGAAGACGTCCCCGACGATTCCGCCCGCACCCTGGTCCTCCGCTACGTCAACCCAAGGAAGGCCGAATGGCCGAAGGCGGATTACGTGGTGGGGAACCCGCCGTTTATCGGTGACAAAACTTTGAAGGAGGCTTTAGGCCGAGGCTATGTCGATGCTCTTCGTACCACCTACGGTGACATATCGGAGTCCACAGACTACGTCCTCTACTGGTGGGATCACGCCGCACGATTAGCTCGTGGGGGCCAGGTTACCCGATTCGGGTTTGTGACGACCAACAGTATTCGACAAACGTTCAATCGCAGAGTTCTTCAGGCTCACCTATCAGCACCCGATTCGGTTTCTCTCGTATTTGCCATTCCAGACCACCCTTGGACCGACGATGAAGCGTGCGCTGCTGTTCGAATCGCCATGACAGTTGCAAAGGCCGGCACGTCCGAAGGGATTCTCTCCAAAGTGGTCGATGAATCATATGTTGAGTCAGGCGAACCCGAACTCACTTTCTCGCTTTCTGGAGGCAAGATATTCGCAGATCTCACTGTCGGAGCGGATGTGGCCAGCGCGATTCCCTTACAGGCAAATGCAAAACTCAGTTGTCCAGGGGTCAAACTCTTTGGTGGTGGGTTCATTGTTACTCCAGAGGTGGCGGTCAGTTTGGGGCTTGGGACGATTCCAGGGCTGGCGACCCACATCCGACCGTTTCGCAATGGCCGTGATATAACTCAAACGTGCCGCGATGCGATGGTGCTTGATATGTTCGGGCTGACGGAACAAGAGGTGAGGATTCGATTCCCCGAGGTCTATCAATGGCTCTATGAGAGAGTGAAACCGGAAAGAGACCATAATAATCGCGAATCTTATAAAATTCGGTGGTGGCTCTTTGGCGAACCAAGGGCGACTTTTAGATCGGCCTTGAGTGGATTGACACGATATATCGTGATACCAGAAACCTCGAAGCACAGATTCTTTACGTTCCTTGATTCAACGGTTCTCGCCGAAGGCTCGCTTGTGGTCGAAGCGTTCGATGACGCTCACTTCCTCGGCGTCCTATCAAGCCGTGTCCATGTCACTTGGGCTCTCGCGGCGGGCGGTCGCTTAGGGGTAGGAAATGACCCTCGTTACAATAAGACTAGATGTTTTGACCCGTTCCCGTTTCCGGATTGTAAGGACGACAGACAGACGGAGATTCGCGAACTAGCCGAACAACTTGACGCTCACCGCAAGCGACAACAGGCCGAACATCCGACATTAACTTTCACCGGCATGTACAACGTCCTCGAAAAGCTGCGTTCCGGCGAGCCGCTTACGGACAAGGACAAGGTGATCCACGAGCAGGGGTTGGTTTCGGTCTTGAAGCAGATCCACGACGACCTGGACGCGGCGGTGTTCGAGGCGTACGGGTGGCCGGCGACGTTGACGGACGACGAGATTTTGACGCGGCTGGTGGAGTTGAACGCGGAGCGTGCGGCGGAGGAGGCGCGGGGGATCGTGCGGTGGCTGCGGCCGGAGTTCCAGAATCCGGGGGGGAAAGCGGCGGAATCGCAGGGGACGCTCATCGAGGAGGCCAGGGAAGACGAGCCCGGGGCGGTCGCGCCCAGGGGCAAGGCCCCCTGGCCCAAATCACTGGCCGAACAGGCCCAGGCGGTCCGCGCGGCGCTTTCGGCCCATCGCGGCCCGGTCACCGCCGAGACCCTCGCCCAATCGTTCACCCGCGCCCGGGTCGACCGAATCGAAGAGCTGCTCGCCACCCTGGTCTCGTTCGGCCAGGCCCGCGAAGTCGCCGACGGCCAGTTCGTCCCGCCGACGATCACGCGATGAACGTCCGTCTCCATCCCACGCGGAACGATCGAGAAACAAGCCCCCGATATTCGGACCAACCTGATGACGCCAAGGTCCCGCATGAATTCCCTTCTCCCGGGGGGCTGACGACCCGACACATTTTGATTGAGGAACTCCTGTCGGCGAAACGGGGTTGGAATTGTCAGCCCGACGCGCGAGTTTTGATGTTGCGCGGCCTCGAAAAGGAGAGTGCCGCGCGTCTCCCTTCTCCCCCCGGGAGCGGGGGGAACCCCACTTGTGGGGTCGGGCCGGGACGGCCGGATGAGGGTCGTGGGGCTTCGGGATCGGTCTCGCGAGAATCCGACTCCGTGATGAATCCGGCGACCCTCATCCGCCCTTCGGGCACCTTCTCCCGGGGGG
>CALCIC010000250.1 GCA_937907405.1 uncultured Isosphaeraceae bacterium
CATCAACCGCCTCTGCTGGACGAGATTTCCCACCCACTTTCGAGACGCTCACCCTCCTTGTGAAGTACCACGAATTTATGCTTGCCATCGAGCTGGCGAAGAGTTAAAGTTTATTAGTTTTAAATTCCCAAGCTATCTGCCGCGGCCACCTGAGATTTGTGAGGAATCCTGGACATGCTCACGGCCATCGTCTTTCTCGCCGTCGGGATGACGCAGCAGGATTGGTACACGTTCGAGCCGCAGGGAAAGCACTATCGGGTCGAGCTGCCGAACAAGCCGAACCACACGTCGAGTCGGACCGTGACCAGAGCCTCGGGGCGGACCCAGTTGACGACCGCGCAATTGAATAGGTCGGGCGCGATCTATTCGATTCAGGTCACTGAGAACCGCGCCAAGATCGATCCGAGGACGCTGGACGACGGTATCCGGCGCTTCGCCGCGGCCAATCAGGCCACGCTCGGAACCGTCACTCCGATCTCGGTCGACGGCAATCCGGGCCGCGATTTCGAATTGACGGAGCGCGTGGCCGGTGGCCAGAGGCACTCGAAGCGGCGATGGGTCACGTCGGGGAGTTCGCTGTTCATGCTCACGGTCGCCGCCGCGCCAGGCGCCAAGGTCCCCGCCGAGGCCGATCGATTTCTGGGGTCGCTGGGGATCGGGGGCGCCCAGACAGCCGCCGCCGGCGAGAACGAGGCCAAGGCCGCGCCCCAATCTCCGGGAAACGGCGCCGGTCGAGCGTTGGCGCCGGCGGCGGAGGTCACGCCGAGCGACGTCCCCCTCGATGCGAAAAGCTACCCGTCCGAAGATCTGGAGGACCTGTCTCGGTCCTACCTCGGAAAGGATCGCGACGGCTTCCGCGACGTCGGGCCGGCCGGGTCGGTGCTGGTGGGCGTCGAGGTGAGCTACATCGAGCGTTTCGGGGGGCCGAAGGTCCGGTCGGCGCAGCCGATCTACCGCGTCGGCGACGGGCTTTACCGGGGCCTCGTCCATGGTGAAGTCGTCGGTCCCGTGACGACGGTCATCGCCAAGCCTGGGTACGCCGTCGGCGGTCTGGTCACCCATGCCGGGCTGACCGTCGACGGATTCCGCATGGTCTTCATGAAGGTGAACGGCGACCGTCTCGATCCCGACGATTCGTACAACTCCCCTTGGATCGGCGACGAGAAAGGGGGCAATCCCGGCGACGTCGCCAGTAAGGGGGGGCTCGTCGTCGGCCTGCAGGGGAGGTCCGGCAAGGAGGTCAACGCCTTGGGCCTCACGGCGCTGAAGTGAACTCAAGGGAGCAGGAAACGGCCGCCCTGGTCGGCCTTGAACGGCAGACCTCATGGAGCTTGAAAATCATCCGTCCGAAGCGTCTCAGCCTCGTCCAAAGGATAGCCTGCGTTGACGAAAGCTTGGAAAGAATTCCGGGGCTCGCCAGAAGCGACGAAGCTCGGCTTGGGCGGTCCCTCTCCCCAACAACCCCATTGAGGCCGCCATGCCGATACGCGTGACCTGCCCCAACTGCGGCCGTGTCGGCCGAGGCCCAGACCACGCCGTCGGGCGTACCGTTCAGTGCCCGGCGTGTTTCCACCGCCACCGGTTGTCGGCCGAGATGGTGCTGCCCGAGGACGACGGCGAGCCGACCGCGAATCCAACCGCGGACTCCCGCTCGCTCCCTCGGATCGAGCCTTCTCCGCCCCCCGCCCCGAAGCCCAAGACCCGGCCCCAGCCGGGTCCGTCCGACGACGCGTACGACCTCGACACGAGCGCCGTCGAGCTACCGAGCCGGCCGATCAAGCCCAGGCCGAGCGTACCCGCTCCGGTCGCTGCTCTTGATGACGACCACCCGGTCGGGATCACCCTCACGGCGCCGGTATTGATGGGCGGGGCGGTCGCGGTGGCTCTGCTGTCGATCTTGGCCGCCTGGGCGGTCGTCGGCGTGTTCCGTGCCGGCGCCGCCGTGGATCGAACAGGAGCGGCGTCCGCCTCGTCTCGCACCCCGCCAGCGTCCCCGATCGCCGCGACGCCCGCCCCGGCCGCCATGGAGACCGCCCTCGCGGTCCTCGAAGCCGACCCGCCACTTCAGAAGACCGCGAACCCGGCGCCCGCGGAGCCCTCCATCGCTCCGGATCACGCCCCTTCGAGCGTTCCGGCTCGGACGACCGACGGCGAGATCTCGGTGGCCGAGGCCATGCTGCCGTTTGAAGACCTGACTTCGGGGCCCGTCCGGGAGACGGCGGCCCACGCTTCGCCCCCTTCCAAGGTCGTCGTCCCGGAGCCCGCGATGATCTCGGTGGCCGAAGCCATGGAGGTCATCGCCAAGCTCGCCCCGCCCCCGGCGCCCGAGCCTGAGCGGCAGCCGGTGGTGGACACGTTGCCGACTTCAGACGACGTCGCCCCGGAGGCCGCGGGAGAGTCGGACGTCGCCGCGCGGGCCCGCGCCGGGGCCGCGACCGTCGCCGCGCGGGACGACGGCGCGGGCAAGCCCTCCTCGACGGCCGACATCGTCGCGGAAAGCGAGTCGTCGGTCGCCCTCATCAAGGGGAAGGCCACCAGCGGCACCGGGTTCCTCGTCGCTCCTGGATTGATGGCCACGAACTCCCATGTCGTCGGCGACGAATTCATCTCCGACCTGGAGGTCCGATTCGTCTCCGCCGATGACGAGCACAACGCGCCGCTCAGGGCCGAACTGCTCTTTGAAGACCCGGAGCGCGACCTGGCGTTCCTCGCCGTCGACACCGACCTGAAGCCGTTGCGGGTCGCCGGGGCCTACGCGTTCCGAAAGGGGGAGGACGTCACGGTGATCGGCAACCCCAGCGCGGGCGACGGTCAGGTGCTGGAGAACGCCATCAGCCGAGGGGTCATGAGCACCAAGACCCGCATCAACAATCGGGAGTTTCATCAGCTCGGCGTCGCGATCAACCCGGGCTACTCGGGCGGACCGGTGTTCGACTCCTCGGGGCGCGTCATCGGCGTCGCCACGCTCAAGTCCTTGAAGCAGGAGGCGACGGGCTTCAGCATCCCGATCGAGGACCTCCACGCGGCGTTGACCAAGCTGTCGAAGGAATCGGCCGCCGTCGCCGACCGATACCGCTCCCAGCATCGAATCAAGGCCGCCGTCGAGGGGCTCGGCGGCGGCGAGGTCTTGATGTGCCTCCTCATCAGCCTGCGCCGCGCGGATAAGAACAACGCCGCGGTCAAGGATCTGCTCGGCAAGCTTGAGCCGGTCACCGCCGATCTGGACAAGGACTATTTCCCCTCGCTCGTCGGCCAGGCCCTGCGGACCGAGAAGGACCTCCTGATCGATACGTCAGCCAGAGGCCGGGTTGCGGAGTTGACCGAGAACTTCAGGCGGATCCACAACGCTTACGCCGCCGGCGGCAACGTCGACGACGGTCGGCTCCGGCCCTGGAAGCAGACGCACAAGCGCCTGATCACCGAGCTTGCGGCCGCGCTCAAGCTCGAGATCCCCGACGGGTTGATGCTGGCGTTCGACGATCACCCGCCGGCCCAGTCGACGCTCATCACCATGGGCCCTCGCACCCTGGGCTTGTACGGCTCGCGGCTGCGGCAAAGATCCCTCGGCCCCGGCCTGGGCGTCCCGCGCACGCCCAGAGGAATCGTCCGCCCGCCCAGTCTCCGCGACCGGTTGCGGCGAGGCGGCATCCGCTGAAAGATCGGGCGCCGGAGGAGGTCGACCGTGAGATCGGATCGCGAGGCGGAGCCCGTAAGTCTATTTGTTAGAGGAAGCGCGGCGATGCTGCCGTCGTCGCCGGCCCCCCGATCGTCGTCGCCGAATTCCGTCTTCTCATCCCGAGTTCGTACTTGCAACCGCAGCGGTCTGGCGCAATAATTGAGCAGTTTATCTTTTTTTCATCAAAATACCGCGGCCTCCTGGGGATCGCGAAGAATTCGGCTCGTGCTCGCGGCCGCCGCCCCTCCCGGCGTCAAGGCCCCGCCGACGCCAATCGATTTCTAGGTTCGTTTGAGATCGGGGCGACTCGGGCGATTGCGGTCGCCCATGCTTCGGCAAACCCCGGCGTGGGGGATGACCAGGTGCTGGAGAACGCCATGAGTCGAGGGGGCATCAGCACCAAGACTCATATCAACGATCGGAATCTCCCTCCGCTCCGCGTCGCGAGCGACCCGGTCTGCATCGCCCCTCGCCGCGCGGATGAGAACCACGCCGCGGTCAAGGACGACGGCGTCGACCCGTCCGCGAATTTCAGACGCCCCCCCAACGGTTGCGCCGCCGGCGGGAAGGTCGATGACGGATGGATCCGGCCCTGTAAGCAGACCCAAAGGCGCTTGCCCATCCTCGCCGGCGGCCGCGCTCAAACCCGAGATCCCTGACGGGTTGACGCCGGCCTTCGCCAACCCTTCGCGGGGGCGGCCTACGCACGCCTGGAAGAATCGGCCGCCCAGCCCGCGCGATTGGCTGCGGCGAGCCGGCGTCCGATCGAGGATCGCCCACCGAAAGGGACCCTCCCCGTCGTCGCGCCGCGAGACGGCCTCGTGATCGAATCCGCCAATCCATCCAGATGCGTCAGTTTCGCGAAGGATGAACGAATCCCGCGGCGTTCGGCATCGAGATTGTAAATTTATCATTTTTCAATCGATCGCAGTTTCTCGCTGACGCGTGGTCGTCGATCCGACGTTCACGTTGCATGTCGGGTCGCGAATCGATTCCGCCCATGACTCGGCGGTTCGCGGGCGTCCTAAAGACGCTCGAAGGAAACTACGCCAAGCCGGAAGGCCCGACTGGAAGGGCTTGGCCGAACAGTACGGCCGAGCGTTTCGCCCTCATCCCAATCGTCTTTCGAATAGGAGAATCCAAGATGCGAGGAAGTCCCAAACGTGGTTTCACGCTGATTGAACTGCTGGTCGTGATCGCCATCATCGCGGTCTTGATCGCGCTCTTGCTGCCTGCCGTGCAGGCCGCCCGCGAGGCGGCTCGCCGGATGCAGTGCACGAACAATCTCAAGCAGCTCTCGCTGGCTTGCATGAACTACGAAAGTTCGAACAGCGTCTACCCCGCGCACTCGATGCCGGTGCAAGCGGGCGCGGCCGCCGGCTTGCCGTTGAGCTGGATTCCGCCCCTGCTCCAGTTCACCGAGCAGAACGCCATGTTCAAAGATCGGAAGAGCACACGTCTGAACTCCAGTCACCTTGTAATCTCGTA
>CALCIC010000251.1 GCA_937907405.1 uncultured Isosphaeraceae bacterium
CGCGCCGTCGTGCGGGACGCCTGCCTGGTCGTGGGCCGGCCGATCGTCTTCTCGGTGGCGATCACGATCCTCTCGTTCCTGCCGGTGTTCGCGCTGGGTGGGGTCGAGGGGAAGATGTTCCGCCCGCTGGCGTACACGAAATCGTTCGCGCTGGCGTCGGTCGGCGTGCTGGCCGTCACGCTGGTCCCCGCGCTCTGCTCGATCTTCATCCGGGGCCGCCTCCGGTCGGAGCGTGAAAACCCGCTGGTGCGGAGCGTGATCGAGGTCTACCGTCCGGTCCTCTCGTTCATAATCGACCACCCGGCCGCGCTCGCCTGGCTGGTGGGGGCGACGTTCGTGCTGGGTCTGGCGCCGCTGGGGAATCGGCCGATCTTCCTCGCGGCGGTGTTCGCGGCCCTGGCCGCCTCGGCGATCCTGGCGCAGACCCGCCGGACGATGATCCTGGCGCCGGCCGGGCTGCTCGCGCTGGCGCTGGCGGCCGACCAAAACATGAAGCCGCTGGAATATGAGTTTATGACGCCGCTGGACGAGGGGATGGTGATGGACATGCCGATCACGGTCCCGCGCGCGTCGGTGAGCGAGTCGGTGGACGACCTGAAGGCGCGCGACATGGTGCTCTGCCGGTTCCCCGAGGTCGACATGGTGGTCGGCAAGGCGGGCCGGGCGGACACGCCGACCGACCCCGCGCCCCTGGACATGATCGAAACGATGGTGAACTTCCGCCCCCGGCCGTTCTGGCCGAGACGGCGGCTCCGTCCCGCCGACGCCCGCCGCCAGGCCGTCGAGGTCCTCGACGCCCTCGTCGCCGAGGGGGTCGTCCGGCCTCCTCCTCCTTCCGAACCGGCCGAGCGCGACCGCCTGATCGACGAGGCGGTCGACGCCGCCTTGCCCGTCTTCGACGTGGTGATGCGCGAGTACGCCTGTCAGCGCAACCTCGAAATGACGAGGGGGTCGGCGGGGCGAAGCCCCATGTCGCTCAACCCGTCCGACCCGGAGGAGGCCCGACTCGTCCCCCTCTGGCGCGACCATGTGGCGGAACTCGACGGAGACCTGCTCGACCGGGGCGCGGCGGTCTACACGAGGCTGATTCTGGAGGCGTTGCTGGCGAGGTCGACGATCCTCGATCCGGCGGTCGCCGGCGCGCTCGCCGACCGCCGCCGGGTTCGGGCCGAGGGGATCGCGAGCCTGGCCGCCGCGGCGGCGCGCGGGCCGTCCGCGGCGGGAGGAAGTCATCATCACGGGGCGGCCGAGCCGCTGTTCCTGCCGCCGCAACCGCGTCTCGACGGCCTGGAAAAGACGCTCGCCGATCGTTTCTCGGGCTGGATCCTGCTCTGGCGGATCGAGCGCGACGAGTTGATCGGGTTCGGAGGAGAACTGGACCGCGCCGTCTCAATGCCGGGCTGGACCAACGTCTGGACCATGCCGATTCAGAACCGGGTCGACATGCTGGCCACCGGCGTGAACACGACCGTCGGCGTTCGAGTCCTGGGACGCGACCTCGACCGGGTCGTCGAGGCGTCCGAGCGGATCGCCGCCGCGCTCAAGTCCGTCCCCGGGGCCGCCGACGTGGTGGCCGACCCGCTGCGCGGCAAGCCGTACCTGGAGATCCGGTTCGACCGAGCGCGAGCCGGCCGGCTCGGCGTGAGCGTGGGGGAGGCCGATCAGGTCGTCGAGACCGCGCTCGCGGGGACGACCGTCGGCGCCACGGTCGAGGGGCGCGAGCGGCATCCGGTGGTGGTCCGCTATCAGCCCGCGCGGCGCCAGGACGAGGACGCGGTGCGCGATCTGCTCGTGCCCGCCCACGGGCC
The DNA here is from genome assembly GCA_937907405.1 of uncultured Isosphaeraceae bacterium. GTDB lineage: Bacteria > Planctomycetota > Planctomycetia > Isosphaerales > Isosphaeraceae > Paludisphaera. The sequence continues at coordinate 1,809 of CALCIC010000251.1, forward strand.
GGACGGTGTGCGCCCGATTCCACTCGCCGAGGTCGCCGAGGTCCACGTCGTCGAGGGGCCGGCGACGATCAAGGGGGAGAACGGATTCTTGAGGAATTACGTTCGCATGAACGTCCGGGACCGCGACCTCATGGGATTCGTCGCCGAGGCCCGTCGCGTCGTGGCTCAGTCGGTCACGCTCCCTCCGGGGGTCTTCCTTGAGTGGACGGGGCAGTTCGAGCACGAGGTCCGCTCGCGACGGACCCTCGCGGTGGTGGTCCCGGCGGTCGTCGGCCTGATCTTCCTGCTGCTTTACTGGACCTACCGCGACCTGGCGGACGCCGCCCTGATGATGCTGGCGGTCCCCGGGGCGGCGGCCGGGGGGTTGTTCTTCCAGTGGCTCCTCGGCGTCAAGCTTTCGGTCACGGTCTGGATCGGTTACATCGCCTGCTTCGGCATGGCGACCTCGACGGGGGTCATCATGCTCGTGTACCTCCGCGAGGCCGTCGAACGGGCGGGAGGACTGGAACGCGTCGGGCTCGACGGGCTCCGTCGCGCCGTGCTCGAAGGCGCGGCCCACCGGCTCCGCCCCAAGCTGCTCACCGAGGGGACCGTGATCCTCGGCCTCGCTCCGATGCTCTGGGCGACCGGGGTCGCGTCCGAGGTCATCCGCCCCATGGCCGCGCCGGTGATGGGGGGCGTCCTCGTCGCCGACGAGGTCATCGACCTGCTGCTGCCGGTCCTCTTTTTCCAGGTCCGCCGCGCGCGTTGGCGTCGGCTCCACGGCGAGGCCGGAGGGACGCCTCAAGAGCGCGACGCCGGCGCGCCTCCCTCCCCGACGAACGGCGACGCGCCGCGCGAGCTCCAGGCCGGCAAGGGGCTGCCGACCTACTGAGCCGCTCGTCGTCGTCGTCGGCACGGCGGCGATCGGCGGCTTCGAGAGCGGTCGCGGCGGCTATTTCGAACGGGACCGGATCAGTCGGGCGATGAACCGAGCCTCGCAGTCGTGGATCTGGGGCCAGATCTGAAGCACCCCGGTCGTCGACGCCTCTTCGAGCGGGTTGGGGAACGGGTCGAGCTGGAACTCGGGGCGGTCGGCGAGGAAACCGTTGATCAGCCCCAGGGTCTCACAGAGCGTGACCGTGGCGACGGTGTAAACGATGACGCCTCCTGGACGAACGGCCGTGGCCGCGAGTTCGAGAAGCTGGCGCTGGCGATCGGCGAACTCGGCGAGTTGGGCCTTGCGGACGATCCAACGGACCTCGGGATGGCGCCGCCAGACGCCGACGCCCGAGCAGGGGGCGTCGAGCAAGACGCCGTCGTACGTGCCCGCCTTGCCCGGCGCGTGCTTGCCGTCCCAGACCTTGGCGGCGACGTTGCGGAACGGGCTCTTGCGGAGCCGGAGCGCCGCCGCGTGACGCGCGGCGTCGTGGTCGAAGGTGGCGACGACGGCGCCCTTGCCGGCCATCTCGGCGCCGAGGTCCAGCGCGTGCAGGCCGGTCCCGCCGAAGGCGTCCCACCACCGCTCGCCCGGGTCGGGGTCGCAGACCTTGGCGACGGCCTGCGAGGCCAGATCCTCGACGACCATGAACCCCTCGTTGACCGGCTCCAGCGCCCCCACGTCGGTGTCGCGGTCGAGCTTCGCGGCGGTCAAGATCCGGCGATGAATCCAGGGCTTCAGACCGACGTCCCGCAGCGCGTTCCAGATCGGTTTCTCGGGCTTGCCGCGGACCCCGACCCAGAGCGGCAACCGCGTCTGCAAGGCGTGCAGGAAGGCCAGCCGACGGCTCTTGACGGGTTCGTCGCCGGGGGGCGACGGAAGCTCCTCGCGGAGCCAGCCGGGAAACAGCATCCAGGGATCTGCGGTGACCGTCCTACCTTCCATGAACCGTTTCAGTCCCTGCGCCCGGGCCGTCCAATTCGGGGCGTCGCCGCTGGAGAACATCCGTTCGGGATCGCGCATCGATTTGTCGGCCCAGAACCGGCAGACCGCCGGCACGTCGGGCGCGTCGAGCAGCCAGGCGAGCAACAACTGATCCTCGACGTGGACCAGCTTGAGGGGCTCGATCCATCCCCACCACCGCGTCAGCGACGACAACGCCCGGTAGATCAAGCGGCGGTCGGCGCGAGGCAGCCCGCGCATCGACTCGTTCACCCCCGTGAGCGCCGTTTCAAGCCGCTTGTCCTTCTCGATCACGTCGCGAAGAACGCCCGGCGCAAGCGAGGCGATCAGATTGGCGAGCGCGGGGATCGACTTACCGCGATTGGGAACGACCTGTCGCGCGCCTGACGACGGACGACGAGGCGACGAGGCGCGTTGACGGGGTGGTTGGGTGTCTCTGCGAGCCATGCCGGAGCGACCTCGGAGCGGGGGATTCGATTCGTGCGGAAGTCGCCGACCAGAGCGCCGGGCCATGCGACGGAAATGCGGTGCCAGCCTCCGCGCGGACAGGCTCGCCAGTGATCGGCTCGAA
>CALCIC010000252.1 GCA_937907405.1 uncultured Isosphaeraceae bacterium
GGGACCGCCGGCGCGGGCATCGGCTGGCCCACCACCAGCGCGAGTTGGAGGACCATCGCGTAATCGTTGGTGGCCAGGAACACCGGCTGGATGCTCGCCGTATCGACCTGGGTGATCAACTGATTCATCGCCGTCGCGACGCGGTCGGTGGCCTCGGGCGCGGCCCCGGACGCTTGCAACACGCTGATGAACGCGTTGTTCAAGACGCGGGCGTCCTGCGGACGCAGCGAAGGCCGGCTGACGATGTCGCGCATCGCGTGGTTGTACGCCGACAGCGTGCTGGACGGCGCGGTGTGAAGCGTGCTGACCATCTCGGTCAGACCGGCCTGAATCTCGGAAATCATGTCCTTGGGCAGGAATCGATTCGGCGAGAGCGTCCGCAAGCTGCCGGGAAGCCGCTCGATCCGATGGAGCTTGTCCTGAATCGTGATCGGCAGGATCTGGCCTGACGCCGGAGTGAGGGCGCCGAGCATCGAACTGTTCGGAGTCGTGGAAAGCATCATCCGCGCTTCCATGCCTTCCGACCGGGGGATAAAACGGCGACGGTCCATCACGCGGGGTCTCCTTGCGTTGCGGGCGCGTTGCGTTCAAGCGACTGGCCCGGAACTCCGGCGCCGAAGGCGTACGGGCTGATCGTTGCAGTGCGGCCGACGAAGACGAATCCACCGGCGGACGTGACGACCGGCGGTCCGTTGGACGATCATTTTTCGAGTTCGAGTTCGATGTGTCGCGACGGAACCTTGTCCCGGCTCCGAGCGGCATTCTTTACCAGAACATCGAAAACCCGCCAAGCCCGGATTCCTCGACGGGGCGACTTGCGAAGGAGCCTCGATCCTCGTTGAACCTGCTGGCGCAAGGTACGTCGCCCGCCGTCGCGGAGGGTCGCTCGATCAAGGTCGACGGATTCGGAGGCGCGGGCGAGGGCCGCGCGTCTTCGCCCGGCCGCGCGTTTTCATTTTTCGCTACTGTCGTCGCATGCCTATAAGATACCATGGACCGTCGAGGATCATCCCCGCCGCACCGTCCCGGAGGAAGGCGATCATCGTGTACCGCACATCGATTCGACAGTCGGTCCCACGGGGGCGGGATTTCATCGGGTTCGTCGTGTTCGCCGGGGCGATCGCCGGGCTTGCGGCGGGGGGCTCGGCCCGGGCCGCGGATCTCGAAGAGGCGGCCGCCCTCTATCGATCAGGCCAGTACGACGACGCGGCCGGGAAGGCGGCCGAGGCGATCCGTCAAGGCGCCGTGACCGAAAACTGGTACGCGCTCAAGATTCGGTCGGAGATGACGCGCGGGAAGTATACGGAAGCCGGCGCGACGCTCGACGAGGCGACCCGGCGGTTCCCCGCCAGTCTGCAACTGTACCTGCTGGGGCGCGACGTCCGCCCGTTCAATCCCCGAGTCGAAGGGGGGACGGCCGCGACCGAGATGATCGAGCGGATCGTGATCAACGCTCCCCACCGCTACGCTTCGCTGGAGGGTCAGGTCGCGCTCGGGCGGTTCTTCTTGCTCCGCGGGGCCGATCCCAAGAAGGTGCTCGACCGATTCTACGATCCGTTGATGAAGAAGGCGGCGGACTTCGCCGAGCCGTTCCTGGCGGCGGCGGAGCTCGCGCTCGACAAGCAAGACTACGGGCTCGCCGCCGACACGCTCAGACAGGCGCCCGAAGCGGCCGCCGAAGACCCCCGGTTCCACTTTCTGAAGGCCCAGGCCTACGCCCAGGACGATCGCGAGGCGTCGACCAAGGCGCTCGAGCAGGCGCTCAGGATCAACCCTCGATACATCGACGCCCTGCTGCTGAAGGCCGACGACCTGATCGACGCCGAGCAGTACGACGACGCCGCCAGGGTGCTCGACCAGGCGCTTGAGGTCAACCCGCAAGAGCCGCGCGGCTGGGCCTATCGGGCGGTCCTCGCCCATCTGCGGAGCGACGCGGAAGGGGAGGAATCGGCGCGGAAGTCGGCGCTCGCCCCCTGGGGGGGGAACCCCGAGGTCGACACGTTGATCGGCCGCAAGCTCTCGCAGAAGTACCGGTTCGCCGAGGGGGCCGAGGCGCTCAAGCGAGCCGTGACCCTTGATCCCGCCTCTCTGCCGGCGAAGGTGCAGCTTTCCCAGACCTTGCTGCGGCTGGGAGACGAGGACGAGGGCTGGAAGCTCGTCGACGAGATCGTCGCCAAGGACGCCTACAACGTCGTCGCCTTCAACCTGACGACGCTCCGCGACCGCCTGGCCCAGTTCCGCACGTTCGAATCCGATGGAATCATCCTGAGGATGGACCCGGGCGAGGCGGATCTCTATGGCGACGCCATGCTCGACCTGCTGAAGCGGGCCAG
>CALCIC010000253.1 GCA_937907405.1 uncultured Isosphaeraceae bacterium
GGGACGCCCCCCCTTGCCGCCTGACCGTCCACCCACTTATAAGACGCTTACCCATGTCCGAAAGGCTGACGGCCGACCGCGGCGGGAGGCGGGTCGAGGTTTCCGAGTCGTCTTCTTGACGCGCCGGTCAGCGGCCCTTGTTCTTGGTACCGGCGCCGGACTTCCCCTCGTTGAAGCTGAGGTCCTCGAACCGGATGGTCACGGGGTCGGTGCATCCGTTGATCGCATAGAGGCCGACCTTGAGCGTGGCGGGATAGCTGGTCTCCATCGGGTCGAGTCGCGACCAGGTCTTGCCGTCCTTGCTGGTGTAACCGAGGATGCGGTTGTTGCGCCGTTCGAGGCGGAGGTGGACTCCACCGGGTTCGATCCCACGGTTGTTGAGGGCGCCGCGCGTTCCCCACTCGCGCTCCTCGAAGGCCGCGAACTCGCCGACCTTGCCACGGCGGTTGATGGCCGCCCGTCCCAGGATGATGTAGTTGTCGGAGTCCTGCCAGACGACGATTCCGGCGCCGATGTAGGGGACTGCCTTGGGATTCGTCGACTCGACGCCCGGCTTGAGCTCGCCCGCCGCCTTCACGGTCATGGCGAAGTCTCCGGCGACCTCGCGCATGACGCGGGGGGCGTTGAGCTTGTTATTGTCGGCATTCAGGTCGTGGTGGGTGTTGGGGATGGCGATCTCAAGCGCGTCGCCCTTGTCGACGATCTTGCAGTCGCCGTCCGGGTCGACTGCGGAGCCCCAGGCCCCCAGGGGAGTCCCCGAAGGCTCGGGGAGGGGGCCGAACTTCTTGGTGCGGTGCGTCCCCGGGCTGAAGGAGGCGAAGAAGTGCCCGACGTCCTCGGGCAGCTCTCGATCGGCGGCCGTCGCGGCGAACAGCATGTAAAGCACCCTCTGCGAGAGGTACTCCCGGACCCGAACGGTGGCGAGCCCCTCCTCGGAGATCGGTCGACCCTCGATCGTGAAGTCGCGGCCGTAAGCCCCCGAGTCGAGCCGAAGTTTCTTCTGGGCCACGACTTTGCCGTTGTAGCGGCCGGCGAGGTCGTCGCGCCAGTAGTCCAGGACGGCCTCCATGTCGGCGGGCCTCATTCGACCCCGGACGGGGGGCAGGTCGATCTTCTCCGCGGTGTAGAGCACGTCCGGCGTGTCGCGCTGGACGACGATGATCCTGACCTGGCCGGTCTGCGCCCGTACCAGTCTTGTGAAGGTCTTCGTCGGTTTTCCCGGTAGGTCGATGATGAAGCTTCCCTCTTTGGAAGTGTACGGCTCCCACGGACCCGGCGCGGGCGCGGCGTCGGCGCTCTGAAGGACCATCGACGTTCCGAGGATGAGGCTGAGCACGAGCATTGGCGGAGTCCTGGGGGAGAGATGGGGGATCGAGGAAACAGGCCCGGCGTTCCAGCGCGTGGGAGCGGCTCCGGCGCCTGATCCACGGGTCGGGATTTTCTTTAGAATTTATCACAATTAACATGAGTGGGGGCATAGTGCAACACTTGAGTGGTGGACCGGATTCAGGGGCGCGGGCGCCCGGGCGACGAAACGACGGGGCGGCGAACCCTGAGGAGGAGCGAACGGTGAAGCGGGGGGTCGGCGCGACGCGTCGCCGGCCGTTTGGTCCGATTCGACTTGCCTTAAGCCACCTTGCGGGGAATTTCGATCGCGGCTAGAATCCCGGCCGCCTCGAACCCGACGAGCATCGACGGAACAAATCGGCAGGGTCTGTCGCAAGCGGGCGAATCTCGTTCGCGGGTCGGCGGGTGGAGATGCGGAACGCGGAGTTGGGAGAGCCAAGGATGGTGAGATCCCTCGAAGTCCGTCGTCGATCGGCGGCGATCCTCGGTCTGACGACGGTGCTGCTCGGCCTGAACTCGGGCTGCGTCGTGCGCCGGTACACCCTCCGCACCGAGCCCCCCGGCGCCCTGGCGATCGTCAACGGCGAGGAGATCGGGCCGACGCCGGTCTCGCGGTCGTACACATACTACGGCGACCGCGAGGTCACGTTCCTGAAAGACGGTTTCGAGACCAAGACCGTTATTCAGCCCATGGCGGCGCCCTGGTGGGACAACATCGTCACCGAGTTCTTCTCGGAGAACATCGTTCCGTTCACGCTTCGCGACGAACGGGAATTCAAGTACGACCTCCAGCAAGCGACCGTCCCCCGGGCCAACGATCTCTACAACCGGGCCGAAGAGCTGCGGGCCGAGGCGAAAGCCCCCCCCAAGCCGCGCCGCCAGGGCTTCTTCGCCTGGCTGGGATTTGAATAGGGAATGGTCTCGAAAGAGGGAGGGCGAGGCTCCCGCCGAGCCGAGGTCATTGGATCAGACCGACCGCCGTTGAACCCCGCGTTGTTTTCTTCAACCAAGACCGAGCCTCGTCCGATCTCATTGAGTAGAGTCGAGAACCGAATCGGGAAACCGTTATCGGGTCCGCCGTCCTCAGGGATGTGGAGGTGACCTGACGTGAAGATCCTGGCCGCCGCGATCCAGATGTCGAGTGAGCTTCTCGATCTTGCCGCCAACCTCCAGCGCGCCGACGGCTTGCTCCGCGAGGCGCGCGAGGCCGGCGCCGAACTCGTCGTGTTGCCGGAGCTGTTCAACACCGGATACAGCTCCGGTCCCGACTACGGACCGCATGGCGAGACCGCCGAGGGGCCGACGCTGTCGCACCTGCTGCAGCGCAGTCGGCGGTGGAAGATGTGCATCGCGGCCGGGTACGTCGAGCGCGAGGGGCGGCACCTTTATAATTCGGTCGCCTTCTGCAAGCCCAGCGGCGAGCTTCAGATCTACCGCAAGCGCAACCTCGTCTTCTGGGAGCGGTTCCGCTTCTATCCCGGTCGAGAGCCTCTGGTCGTGTCGACGCCCTGGGGGCGGGTCGGTTTCGCCGTGTGCGCCGATATGATCTATCGGAGCGTCTGGAGCGATTATCGCGACCGGATCGACCTGGCCGTGATCGCGTCGGCCTGGCCCGAGTTCGCCGATCGCGGCAGCGGCCGTCGGCACTGGCTGCTGGGGCACGTCGGACCGCTCTGCGGCGACATCCCGGCCAAGGTCGCCGTCGATCTCGGCGTCCCGGTGGTGTTCGCCAACCAGTGCGGCGAGACCCGGACCCGAATCCCGTTGCTTCGCACGACGATCCACGATCGCTTCGCGGGTCGCAGCAGCATCTGTGACGGCCGGCACGGCGCCCCCGTCCAGGCCGACGCGGAACCGGCCCTCCTTCTGGCGCCCGTCACCATTCACCCCAAGAGAGGGATGAAGTCGTGGTCTATTACGTCCAACTCGGCCCGCGCGGCGGCGTCCTCCGCATCGGAACCTTCCTGATCGGCATCATGGGCGGCCTGGCCTACCACCGGACTTACCGTCGCCGCGACGCCGCGTTCTCGAACCCGACGCTGCCGGTCCCGTTGCGTGATCGCCTCGGCGCGGAATGACGTCCGGGCTTTCCAACGCCGAGGGTAAGCGTCTTATAAGTGGGTGGACGGTCAGGCGGCGAGGGGGGGGCGTCC
>CALCIC010000254.1 GCA_937907405.1 uncultured Isosphaeraceae bacterium
GACCTCGCCGCCACCATCTACCGCCACATGGGCGTCCCCCTCGACGCCACCTACCTCGACGGCACCGGCCGCCCCCGATTCATCGTCGAACACGGCGAGCCGATCGCCGAGCTGTTCTGAAGCTTTGGGCTTGATCACGGACGATGTAATGAGATGACATCACATTTGGGTAGAGTCTGCTGGCGGCGCGAGGTTAGCCGTCCGGGTTGTTTCGCCAGAACGTCGAACGCCAGTAGTAGAGTGACTCGTCCCGGCTGTGCGGTCGCGTACCTGAAGGATCGCCCCAGATCTCGAAGCGATCGATCTGTGGATCGATGGGGCGCCAATCGGCATCACGAGCCTCGGCGTTGGTCGGGGGCCGGACGTGATCGAGAGCGAGTTCGTCGCACGCCCCGAGAGCCGCGAAGTTCTGCTGTGCGGCTTCCAGGGTAGTGCGATTGGCACCGCCGTCCAGTGTGGTCGCGTATTCGAGTTGGAGCGCGTCGTCCTCCCAGAAGCAAACTTGGCATATGTCGTATGACCCAGGCGGCTCGCCGAAGACGAGGTGGCCGCAGCATGGGCACGGGAATCTCGACATGACGAAGCTCCGACGGAAAGCCGTCCAATTCAATGATTATGCGGGAGGCTGGATCGAGTTCATACTCGACCCCAGGGGACGCGGGCCGTTGGGTATTTCCCGAGTTCGCCCCTCCGGGACCACTCGCCGCCTATCGGCCAGTCAAGGTCGAGACGCATTCTCGCTCCAGTAGCGATCGAGTTCCAGGTAACCCTCGGCGTCGAAGCGGAGCGGCTCCGGCTCCGCGACGACACGGACCTTAGCGGTGCGTGGGATGGCATTCAGCGCTGCGGGCGAGACGAGCAGGCGCGTCATTTCGAGGGTGCTGAAAATGACGGCCGCGCGGACGCCGTTCGCGGTGGACGGGCACACGGCGAGGGCCAGTTTGAGGGCGTCGCGGTCGCTGTCGCAGACGATCGGCCGCATGGCCTGGTTGGGGGTGAGGGCGGAGAGGCAGTTGACGGCGGTCCGCTCCCAGTCGACGGCCTCGTCGAAGCGGCGCGTGATGAACTGGCAGAGGCCGACGCCGATCGCGTTGCCGTGGCTCCCCTCGGTGAGCCGGCCGCCGATGATCGTGTGGATCCGCGGCATCGACGGCTTCCACGCCTGGCCCTGGACGTACCCGTACGGCGATCGGCCGATCGTCTTCGTATGCATCCCCTGGCCGGACTTGTCCTTGCCGAGATAGGCGCAGTAGAGCAGGTCGAGATCCATCAACGGAAGCGAGGGCATCAGCGCCCGGGATCGTCCCAGGGCCGACGCCTCCACGGCGAAGAACTGGTCCACCGTCTCGACGGGGACGCCGATGATCTCGGCCGTTTCGTCGAACGCATTCTCGATGATGCCCAGACCGCCGGCGATCTTCAACTCGGTTCCGCCGATCGTGCGGCGGGCCGAGGTCTCGATGGCGGCCCCGAGGCCGATCCCCGGGATGTGCTTGTGCATCTCGATCGCCCGCATCTTCGAGAGCCCAAGCGCCAGGATCTTGGCGAAGCCGGATTCGAGGCCGTAACACCCCGCCGGAAGCGGCGAGGGCCAGTCGATGTCGGTGTGGTCCTTGATGCGGTTGACCAGGACCACGAAGTCGCACGCCAGCGCGTCCTCCGAGACGTGGACCTCGACGCCGTCCACGGTGGCGATGTGCCGCGTCTCCATGTTCGAATAGACGGGCGCGCCGACCGCCGCTTCGGTCACCCCGCGCGAGCCCGCCATCTCGCGTTCCCCGTCGGCCGTCCCGCCGCCGTGCGTGCCCATCGCCGTCAACACCCGGACTTCCCTGCAATGCGGCTTGAGAAACCCGACGGCCGCGCGGACGACGGCCTGGATGTCGCGAATCCCCCGGCTGGGCATCGTCAGCCCCACGACCTTGCCATGGAGCGCCGCGGCGTCCGGGAAGATCTCGTGCATCGCCTCCAGCACCTCGCCGCGCACGTCCGGCACGCGCGGCCTGGCGAACTCCTGCTCCACCACGGCGAAGGGGGGCAGGTTTTTAACGCGTGGGCATAAATCGAGCTTCATCGTCGTCTCCCCTGAATCGTCGATAGTCGACCCCATCGCCCGGAGGTCCTCGAATATCAGCCCGACGCGCAAGCGAGGGAACGATCGGCATGGCCCGCGACAACCGCCGCGACCGTCCCGAAGCGGTCCCCTCTCTCACGCGTCGGGCTGGCACTTCGCGCCTTACGACGCCGACCCCGGCAATCCGCGAAAATAGAGATCGTGTATATTTAAATTACAATATAGATAGATTCCACGCCCTCGGTCGGGTGGCCCGGATTCGTACTCGACCCCGGGGGCGGGCCTTGGCTTCTTCCCGGGTTCGGACGCTTCGAAACCGGAGCACCGGCCTCCATTACGACGGACGAGGGATAGGGATAACGCCATCGCAACGGACCCGGTCCGCCGCAGCGCAACGTTAGTCATCGACCTTTTCGGTGGACTCATGGGGAGGCCACACGAACAGGCCGCCGGGGGAGCTCATCGCATCAATCGCGAGTTGCGGGTCGAAGAGACCCCGGCGGAGGATCTCCGTCCAGAGTTCAGCGCCGCCTTCCGCCTCAGTAGGTATCACGTAGCTCTCCGGTCGCTGCGTGGTGAAAACGTAGATGCCGTCCGAGGCGAACAGATCCTCGGCCTTGAAGCAGATCCGCTCGACGGAGGACCAAGTGAACTCCTGCGCCCAGGAGGCACGGCCAGGGGGCGCGGCGCGGAGGTACACACGCTCGTCGTCGAATGCGACATAAAACCATTGGTTGATGGGAATTTGTCGGCTTTGGGTCGCGAGTCGTTTGATCCAGTTGAGGATGCCGATCATCGTCCGCCGCCCGAAAAGAGATCATGCGGCCGAACGGGTGATCCTTTTCACGTGCTCGGACGCAGGCGTAAGACCATTGTAGCTATAGGCTGCCGCACGCGCCTCATGATTCGTCGGGTGGCCCGGGTTCGTACTCGAAGCCGGGCGCGGGCTGTAGCTGGATCTTCCCGGGGTCGGACGTGCGGAACCCGGGCCGCTCGTCGCTGCAACGCGGAGTTAGGGCTCGGCCTGTGAGTGCTGGGTGAGCCCAATTTCGGCACGTTGCCCCAACGCTATTTCTCCCAACGCGATGATCCGGGCCTCCACGACTTCGCCGATGGCCGGGTAGTCCTCGAACGTGATCCGGCGTTCCTTGGCCCCGCGCATCTCCGGCACGAGAAGTAATGCGGGATAATCGGCATTAATGTCGAGCCAAACACCGAAGGGGGCGCGGGCAATCACCGAACCACGGACGTGCCGGCCGATGCGGAGCCGTTCCCGGACTTCGGGCCATCGCGCAAGGGCTGCCTCCGTACCCCAATCGGGATAGTGAGCGCGGATGTCTTCGCTCCAACTCATTGCAGTTCCCCCCACATCTAAGCAAGGAAAATCGAAAGCGTGAAAGGGGCCATTCAAGCAACGCCCCCCCGCCCCGCTGCCGCCTCAGCTTGTATTTCAGGCCGGTGACGAAGAAGCAGGCGCCGGCGATGAGGCCGAAGATGATGGGGGCGTAGAGGGGGAACCGGGCCATGGGGAAGACGGCCAGGAAGACGGCGGCGGCCTGGAAGTAGTAGAAGCCGGAGAGGATGCCGGCCTTGGTCATGAACAGCATGCCGTTGGTCACGGCGATCATCGGGGCGAGGGACAGCACCGGCAGGTCGAGCAGCCATTCGACCAGGAAGATCAGGTTGATCGCCACGATCCCCGATCCCCAGATGTGCGCGAGCTGGCGCTCGACGAAGCTTATCGGCCCGCCCTTCCTGCGAAGCTCCCAGAAGATCGCCGCCCAACCGCCCAGCCCCACCGTGAACAGCAGCACGTAGGGCAGTCGATTCGTCACGCCGGCCAGGACCATCGCGTTGGTGAGGCCGAAGAAGAACAGCAACGCGATGCTGTGGTAGATCCAGAGCTGGCCCCAGTTCTCGAGGATTCCCGCGTGGTGGCTCTCGCCCAGGAGCCGACTCGCCAGGGCGCGGAGGCTCATCGACCGGGCGCTGACGGGCTCGTCGCGGAGGAACGCTTCGAGGTCGTCAGCGAGGGCCGCTGCGCTCGGATAGCGCAGCTCGGGCTGCTTCTGGAGGCATCGCAGCGCGATCATCTCCAGGTCCGGGCTCACGCCGGGGTTCAGGACGCGGGGCGGGACCGGATCGTGTTCGAGGACCAGCATCATCGTCTCGACCGGGCTGGCGGCCTGGAACGGCGGCCGGCCGGTGAGCATCTGGTAGAGGATCGCCCCCAGGCTGTACACGTCGCACGACGGCCCCAGCGGGGTCCGCCGGCGCGCGTCGCGGGCCTGCTCGGGAGGCATGTAGCCGGGGGTCCCCAGGATCGCCCCGGTGGGGGTGAGCGAATGGTCGCCGTCGAGGTCGAGCCGCTTGGCCAGGCCGAAATCGCTGACGTACGGGTGGCCGTCGCGGTCGAGCAGGATGTTCGAGGGCTTGAGGTCGCGGTGCAGAACCCCCTGCTCGTGCGCGTAGTGGATCGCCCGGCAGATGGGGATCAGGAGCCGGGCGGCTTCGGAATCGGGCATCGGCCCTTCGGCCAGCCGCCGCGCCAGGGTCGTCCCCTCGACGTACTGCATGGTGAAGTACGGCTGGCCGGCGTGATCGCCCACCCGGAACACCGGCACGACGTGGGGATGGGCGAGGTGCGACGCGGCGGTCGCCTCGGCGCGGAACCGGTCGACCTCGCGCGCCGACGCGCCCGGCCCGCGCGGCAGCCGCTTGAGCGCGACGATGCGGTCGCGCCCCGGCTCGCGGGCGCGGTACACGACGCCCATGCCCCCTCGGCCCAGCTCGTCGAGCAGGAGATAGTCGCCGAACCGCTCCGAGACTTCGCGGTCGGTCGCCGGTCCCGAATTCGCGCCCGACTGGTCGACGGCCGCCGATCGCGCGACCGGGGCGGGGTGGGGCAGGGCGAGGGTCTCGGCGACCCAGATCGTCGCCCAGAGCGACCGCAACTCCGAGGCGAGGCGGGGGGGACGGCGCGCGGTCTCCTCCACGTCCGGCTCCTCGCCGCGACGGGCCGAGGCGCAGAGGTCGTCGATCAGCTCGACCAGCAGCGTTTCGTCGACTTCGTCGAGTAGGGGCGGCTCGATGGCGGAATCCGCTGATCGCTCGTGTTCGGACATGGGTCGATCTCGCCGTCTCGTTCAGCAGAGGGAAGGGGTTTCGCCGAGGATGGCGCGGAGGCGGCGGAGCGCCCGGAGGTGCCGCATCCCCGCCGCGGCCTCGGTCAGCCCGAGCACCCGCGCGGCCTCGGCGTTGGCGAGCTGCTCGAAGTGGCGAAGGAGGATGACCTCACGGTCGACGTCGTCCAGCAGATCGATCGCCGCACGGAACCGCTTCCGCAATTCGTCCTGGATCGCCTCGGCCGCCGGGGTGAGCGCCGGGTCGCGCAGGTCGGCGACGAGGTCCAGGGACGACCGATCGCCGAACGCTCCGATCGCGGGTCGTTCGCGGTCGAGGCTGCGCTTCCCGGCGCCTCGGTGTCGGCGATGGGCGTCGATGACGTGGTCGTGGGCGATCTGACGGAGCCAAAGCTGAAACGGCATGCGGGGGTCGCGCAGGTAGTCGCCCAATCGCTGGCTGGCGCGCAGGAGCACGTCCTGGACGACGTCGCTGGCGTCGACTCGTCGGCCGAGCGCGCGGTCGAGGCGCGCGTCGATCATCCGCCGCAGCGCGGGGCGGTGACGCTCCCAGAGTTCGTCGATGGCGCAGGGCTCGGCGCGCTCGACCTGCTCAAGGAGCCGCTGCGTTTCGATCGCGTCCGGCCACATGGTCGCTTTCCTCGCTCGGGTTGCGGTCTTGCCCCGCCAGTATAGCGGCCGTACGCCGGTCTCGAAAAATTCTTGTTAATCCCGAGGCCCGGCTTGCGGTTGAGAAGTCGTCGCGTGCTCATCGACGAATCAGAGAGGTCGACTTGCTCGAAGGAGATCACAATGTACACCGTTCAAGCCTATCTGACGTACCTGTTCCTCAGCGTGGGCGTGACGATCTGGGTCGCTCGGACGCTCGCCAGGAACGGGCGGGTGTTTTTGATTGACACCTTCCACCACAACGCCGAGCTGGCCGAGGCCGTGAACAACCTGCTGGTCGTCGGGTTTTACTTGCTGAACGTCGGCTACGTCGCCTTGGCCTTGAAGTACGGCGACCGCCCGGAAGACCTTGCCGGCGCGATCGAGCTGATCAGCACCAAGGTTGGCTGCGTGCTGCTGTTTCTGGGAGCGATGCACTTCTTCAACCTGTACGTCTTCGCCCGGATGCGGCGTCGGGCGCTGCTGCGCGGTCAGAAGCCCCCGGTGCAGGCCGAGCAGTACATCGCGCCGATCGGCGCCCTCGGGACGGTCGACTGATTCTTCTCTTCCTTCGGCCTGGGCGGCCCTCGACGGCCGCCCTTTTCTGGAGACGCTCCGATGGAGAAGCTTTACATTCTTTACGACGCCCAGTGCGGTCTTTGCAGTTGGGCCCGGCGTTGGATCATCCAGCAGCCGGCGTTCCTGCCGCTGAGCTTCATCCCGGCCGGGTCCGAGACGGCCTCGCGGTTGTTCCCCGGCCTTAGCCGGCCGGACGAACCGCCGCAAGAGTTGGTGGTCGTCACCGACGAGGGGGCGGTGTATCGCAACGGCAACGCCTGGATCATGTGCCTGTACGCGCTGGAGGAGTATCGCGGGTGGGCCGATCGGCTGGCGCATCCGCTGCTGCGCCCGCTCGCGCGCGAGGGCTTCGCGATGCTCTCGCGGCAGCGGTCGCGGATCTCGCGGTGGCTGAGTCTGGCCAGCGAGGTCGAGATCGCCGAGACGCTCCGCCACGTCCACGCGCCGTCGTGCGCCCGGGCGCCGTCGGACGAGTTCGACTCCACCTCGGGCTCCCCCCCGCGCAGTCTCGCCGACGTCGGGATCGAATTCGAGTCGAACCTCTGACGCGATCGGGCAGGCGGCAGTTACATTCTGTTACAGTGCGCGCGTCGCCGGGTCTTTACAATTCGCATGGTGATCGAACCGCTTGGATCAAGTTCGCGTTGCAACTCCCTCTCAGGTGGCGCCATGCCGAGAACATCGATGGAGATTCTGCTGTTCCTGGGCTCGGCCGCGATGCTCGGCCTGGGATTGCTGGGCATCGATTACGAACCGGACGAGGTACAGGCGGAGCTGGCGCAGGGGCCGCCGCCAGGGGTCGCAGGGCCCGGCGGCGGCTTCGGACCGGGCATGTTCCTTGCGCCGGTGATCGTTGAGGAGGCCGACGCCGACAAGGACGGCCGGATCTCGCCCGAGGAAGCCGGCAAGGCCGCCGCGAAGTTCGTCCGCGACGCTGACAAGGCCGAGAAGGGCTCGCTCGAAGCCGACGCGCTGGGCCGCGCGGTGAATCGACGGATGCCGCGGCCGCCGGGCTTCGGTCCCGATGAGCCGTCCGACGAGTTCGGCCCCGGTACATTCATGGCGCCGGCGATCGTCGAGGCCGCCGACGCCGACAAGGACGGCCGGATCTCGCCCGAGGAGGCCGCCAAGGCCGCCGAGAAGTTCGTCCGCGACGCCGACGCCGACAAGAAGGGCGGGCTCGATTCCGACGGCCTGGCGAAGGCGATGAACCAGCGGATGGGCCCGCCGCCAGGATTCGGCGGTCCGGGAGGTCCGGGAGGCAAGGAGCGGAAGCTCGTCAAGGATTTCGACAAGGACGGCGACGGTCGCTTGAACCAGGCCGAGCGCAGGGCCGCGCGTGAGTCGTTGAAGAAGGACAAGGCGGCGGAAGGAGGCAGAGGCCGGCGCGGCCCCGGCTTCGGTCCTCCTCCGGGTTTCGGCGGGCGGGGGGAAGAGCCGGTGAAATCCGGCCCGCGCCTGGCCGCTGGCGACGTCGCGGCGTATCCCGGCAAGTCGCTCTACGACCCATCGATCGTCCGCACGCTGTTTCTGGAATTTGAGGACGGGGACTGGGAGGCCGAGATGGCCGACTTCAACCGCACCGACGTCGAGGTGCCGGCCGTGTTGACCATCGACGGTCGCAGGCTGCCGGGCGTCGGCGTCCACTTCCGGGGGATGTCGTCGTACTTCACCGTCCGCGAGGGCCACAAGCGGTCGTTGAACGTCTCGCTCGACTTCGTGAACCTGGACCAGAAGTTCGACGGCTACAAGACCCTCAACCTGCTCAACTCCCATGAAGACCCGAGCTTCCTGCACACGGTCCTCTATTCCGAGATCGCCCGAACGTACCTGCCCGCGCCCAAGGCCAACTTCGTCCGGGTCGTGATCAACGGCGAGAGCTGGGGGCTGTACGGCAACGTCCAGCAGTTCGACAAGAAGTTCCTCGCCGAGAACTTCGGGACCGAAGACGGCGCGCGCTGGAAGGTCCCCGGCAACCCCGGCGCCGACGGCGGGCTCCGGTACCTCGGTGAGGAACTCGGGCCGTATGAGGAACGGTTCGAACTGAAGTCGTCCAAGGCCAGCGCCAGGAAGAACGGCGACTGGAAGGCGCTGATCGAGCTGTGCCGGGTTCTTGATGAGACGCCGGCCGACACGCTGGAGGCCGCGCTCGACCCGATCCTTGACGTCGACGGCGCGCTCTGGTTCCTGGCTCTGGACATCGCGCTGGTCAACGGCGACGGCTACTGGACCCGCGCCAGCGACTACAGTATCTATCGCGATCCCAGAGGCAAGTTCCACCTCGTTCCGCACGACATGAACGAGGCGTTCGGACCCGCGATGATGTTCGGCCCCCCAGGAGGGCGCGGCGGACGCGGTCCTGGCGGTCCCGGCTTCGGCCCCGGCGGCGGTCCCGGCGGTCGTCCCGGCGGCGGCCCTGGCGGCATGGGGGGCGGTCCTCGGTCTTCGGGGATCGAACTTGATCCGCTGGTCGGGCTCGACGACGAGCGGACTCCGCTGCGAGGCAAGCTTCTGGCCGTGCCAGCCTTGAAGGCTCGCTACCTGAGCCATGTGCGGACGATCGCCGAGAAGTCGCTCGACTGGAAGACGCTCGGGCCGATCGTCGAAGGCTATCGGGCGCTGATCGAGAAGGAGATCGAGGCCGACACCCGCAAGCTGTCGTCGCTCGCCGCGTTCCAGAAGTCGGTGTCCGAGGTCGACGCGCCCGCCCCCGCGCCCGGCGCTGGAGGCGGGCCCGGCCGAGGACGTCGTGAGATGAGCCTGAAGGCGTTCGCCGACGGTCGGAGGCGCTATTTGTTGGAGAATGCGGACGTCAAGAAGGCCGCGCCCCCGAAGTGATCGAAGGCCCAAACGGCGGCGGGCCGTCGCACTCCCAATGATCCGTCGACCGCGCGGAGGAAGAGTGGGGGAGCTTGCCCTCGCATGGGCCGCGCACGACGAAAAGGATCGATAGTGAATACGAGGAGATGTTGATGTTGGAATGGATTGGAGCGTCGTTGTCGAACGGCCATGCGGTCGAGCCCTCGCTGCTGGCGTGGCGGATCGGCTCGGCGCTCCTGCTCGGGGTGTCGGTGTCGGTGATCTACCGATGGGCGCGTCGAGGGCAGTTGGTCCAGACGACGTTCCTGACGACCTTGATCTTGCTTGCCGTGGCGATCGCGATGGCGACCCAGGTGATCGGCGACAACGTGGCGCGGGCGTTCAGCCTGGTCGGCGCGTTGTCCGTCGTCCGGTTCCGAACCGTCGTCAAGGACACGCAGGACACGGCGTTCGTGATCCTGGCGGTCGTCGTCGGCATGGCGGCCGGGGCCAACAACCTCGACGTGGCTCTCGTCGGGTTGGGGGTCGTCGGCCTGGCGTCGTGCGTGCTCTGGCCGCATCGGCAAGGGACCGACTGGCGCGCGACCGACTGCGTGCTGACGGTCCGCGTCACGCTGGCGGCCGGCGCGCAGGCCGCGGCCGAGCGAGCCGTGGCGGCGGCCGTATCGCGGTCGTCGCTGGTCTCGGTCGGCACGGCGAAGCAAGGGGTCTCGCTCGATCTGGTTTATCGGGTGCGTCTCCGACCCAGCCTGACGCCGGCGCGGGTGGTGGCCGACCTGCTTGCGCTGGACGGCGTCGAGAGCGTGGAACTGCGACGAGCGGACTGAGGACGAGGCGATGACGCGCGAGACGACGCCGGCCGGCGAGGACGATTCTGATTCCGGAAGAGTTTCGATCTTGCTCGTCGACGAAGATCGGAAGAGCACACGTCTGAACTCCAGTCACCTTGTAATCTCGTA
>CALCIC010000255.1 GCA_937907405.1 uncultured Isosphaeraceae bacterium
CCGCCTCTGCCTGGCGCGGATCCTCACCGTCGCCCACAACTTCCTCATGATGGACGAGCCGACCAACCATCTCGACATCGCCAGCCGCGACCTGCTCGAAGAAGCCCTGATCGAGTATTCGGGTTCGCTCTGCTTCATCTCGCACGACGAGCACTTCATCCGCGCCGTGGCGAACAAGGTGATCGAAGTCGAGTCGGGCAAGCTGACGGTCTACCCCTGCAACTACGAGGACTACCTCTACGCCAGGCTCAAGCGGCACGAGGTCGACAGCCCCTTCGCCGTGCTCACGCGGAGGGTCAAGCCCCGGGCCGAGGACGCCCCCAACGGCGCCAGGCCCGGCGCCCCCCGCCGGACGTCTTCGATCTCCTGAGCCGCGGCGTCCGCGCGAGGACTCGCGTCGGCGGGCGCCCTCCGGGTGCGAGAACGGCCGGGGGGCGCCTCTGAATTCACTTCGGTTCGGGCGAGCCTTCCGTGAGCGCCTTGGCGCCGTTGATCAGCTTGTCCCACTGCATCGCGGGGCCGGGGTCGGTCTTGTTGTCCTGCACGTGGAAGTGTCCCAACACGCCCTGATATTTGTTGTACTCCTCGGCGGTCAGGGTGTGGTTGACGAGCTGGCCCGAGGCGTCGCGAGGGGCCTGGAGCTTGATCTTGGGGAAGACCTGAGAGAGCGTCGCGGTCAACTTGATCAGGGAGTCGTATTGTTCGGGCGTGAGGTCGTACTGCTCCAGCTTGCCCCCCTGGACGACTCCCACGACCGGCTCGTCCTTCGAGGGGCGCAGGCTGGCCTTGGGGTTGTGCAAACGCGCCTGTTCCACGCCTCCGGGGATGGTGATGCGGGTGCGGCCGTCCGGACCTTTCGCGTACCACTTCGAAAGCGGGTTCGGCCGCCCCTCCCGATAGGCGCCCATGTTGGCGATCTCGATCCCCACCGACCGCGAGTTCGCCTTGGTGGCGTGCCAGGCGGCTTCCTTCAGGTCCATCGTCTGGTAGATCGTGCCGTCGACGTCGAGCATGAACTGCACGCTCAGGCCGCGCTCGTCGTGCAAGACCTGGAAGCATTTGCGGCTGATGCCGCAGACGTCGTAATGCAGCACGAACTGGTCCACCACCTGCTGAAGCTGGGGCAGCGTCCAGCCCTTCTCATGCACCGACTTCAGCACGTCGGCGGGGACGTTGTGCTTCCTCAGACCGAACCGCACCGGGCTCTCCAGTCCGGCCTTGTGAGACTCTTCCCATCCGGCCTGGTCCGGGGGCGCGAACTTGCGCTCGACGCGGTAGGCGTCGTAGCCGCCCGGATCGATCCAGAGGACCACCGGGGCCGTCGTGTGGAACAACTCCCCGCAAACGACGATCTCGTCGCCCCGACGCCCCAACTTCTCCCCCGGCTTCGGGTCGTCCGCCCGAGCCGGAGACCCCGCCAGGCAGAGCGCCGTCAGGGCCGTCAGACAGAGGACGAGTCGCGCGCCATTGAATGGGAACATGCTCAACTCCTGAAAACCTTGATGTGCAACCCAGGATCGCCCAAGGCGATCCGACGCCTCCGAGCCGGCCTTCCGCTCGAACCCTGGGGCCGCCGGCGAGCCTGATCGACGCGCTCCATCATATAGCCCCCGACCCCCGGACGGCCAAACCCTCGCCCTCCGGCTCGCCATTTTCGGCCGTCCGGGCCCGGGACCCGCCGGAAGCCCTGAGGCGTCGGCCGCGGGCCCAAGGCGCCTCGTGATCATGAGGGATGAAGTCGACGAGCAAAGCAAACCAGACCTCCTGGCCTGACCAATCGAAGCAACTGAAGGCCCAGCAACGGCGCGCCGATTGAATGGTTTTTTCTAAGCGGCTGTCTCGCAAAGGTGCGGACGACCACTTGCCGGCAGGTCGCAATAGAAACTTGCGGGACATAACGGCATCGAACGACGCAAGATTTCAGCGAGATTCGGCCGCGCTCAGTGCACACGCGTCTGTATGCGGTATCGTTTCTAACCGAATACAGCTATTCCATCTATTGACATCGAAAACACCTATTGACGTCGCCAACATGAAATCTTTACAGTCGTCAATGCTCGCTTAAACCGTTCGGTTCGGTTCACGTCAACCCCGAGTCACCTGATTGAGGAGCCTTCGATGAAGATGCGTTGGGTTCTCGCGTTGTCGGCGTCCCTTGTACTCTGTTCCGGCCTCGGCGACGCCCGAGCCGCCAGCGGCCTGGCCGGATCCGGCGACCCGTTCACGCTGTATTTCGACGAGTATGGCAATGGATTCGTCGACAACCGCGACGGCACCGGGCTGCACCCCCTGAAGGGGACGCTCATGGCGCCCCCGACAGGTGGAGGTCAGTTGGTCCTCACCTATCTTTTGCCGAGCATCGTCGTCACCGGGGACGTCCGGATCTGGGAGGACGCCAACAAGACCGTCCTCAGCGACATCCTCCGGTTCACCAATGCGAACGGCGACCTGAACGGGGGTTTGAACGGCACTCGGCTGGTCGTTTATT
>CALCIC010000256.1 GCA_937907405.1 uncultured Isosphaeraceae bacterium
GCCCTCGATCCCCTTGTTGAGCTGTCCGGCGACGTCCCGGCTGCGGCCGATCATCTGGCCGAAGTCCCACGTTCCCTTGCCGCCGTCGTCGTAGCCGTACCGCTTGCCGTGCTGCTTGATCAACTCGACCAGATGCGCGTTCGAGAGCAAGGCCTTGGTGGGGATGCATCCCCAGTTGAGGCAGATCCCGCCGAGCTTGTCGCGCTCGACGCAGAGCACGCGCTTGCCGAGTTGGGCCGCGCGGATCGCGCCGGCGTAGCCCGCGGGTCCGCCGCCGATCACCACGATGTCGTAGTCTTTGGCCATGGTCGTCTTCGTTGAATCCAAAAGAGTGGAGCTTGATGATTGGAAAAGCCGACCGCCCCGCCCCCCGATCGGCCTCTCGCCGGGCCGAGAGGCGAGGCGACCGCGGAGGGGGCGGGGCGGTTGCGTGGACGTCGGCGGTCAGAGCAGCATCCGGGCCGGCTCTTCGAGGAGGTTCTTGAGGGTGCGGACGAAGTCGGCGGCGGCCGCGCCGTCGACGGCCCGATGGTCGGCGCTCAGGGTGAGGGTCATCACGGTCCCCGGCACGATCGCGTCCCCCTCGACGACCGGCCGCTTCTCGGCGGCGGCCACGGCGAGGATGGCGACCTCGGGCAGGTTGATGATGGCGTCGAACTGGCGGACGCCGTACATCCCCATGTTGCTGATCGTGAACGTGCCGCCGGCGAGCTGCTCGCCCGACAGATTGCCGCCGCGGGCCGCGGAGGCCAGCGCCTCGCTGCCGCGACGGACGTCGATCAGGCCCATCTCGTCGGCGCGATGGAGCACCGGGACGATCAGCCCCTCTTCAAGCGAAACGGCGATCCCGATGTTGATCTCTCCGTGGCGGACGATCGCGTCGGGCTCGAACGTGGCGTTGAGCGCGGGGTGACGGCGGAGCGACATGGCGACCGCCTTGGTCACGAAGTCGCCGACGGACAGCTTGACCTTCTCGGCGGCCAGCTCCTTGTTCAGGGTCTCGCGGATCGCCATCAGCTTGTCGACCCGGACGTCGACCGTGACGTGGATCTCCGGCGCGGTCTGCTTCGACTGGAGCATCCGCTGGGCGATCGTCTTCCGCATCCGGGTGTGGGGGATCCGCTCGTCGGCCAGGGGCGCGGTCGAGATCCGCGCGGCCGGGGCGACGGTCTTGGGGCGCGGCTCGGCGACGGCCGCTCGCGACCCGCCCCCCCCCGCCCCGCCGGAGATGAACGCCTCGACGTCCTTGCGGACGACCCGGCCCCCCGGCCCGCTGCCGTCGATCCGGCCGATGTCGACCTTCGCCTCGGCGGCGACCTTGCGGGCCAACGGGCTCGACCGGACCCGGCCCCCCGTCGCGAGGTCCGGCTCCGCGGCTTCGCCCTTCTTGCCGTTCTCCGAGGCGGCGCCCGTCGAAGACCCGGCCTCGGCCTTCCGGTCGCTCGGCGCGGGCTTGGATTTGGATTCGGCCTTCTTGTCGCCTCCGGCGGCCAAACCGGCGGCGACCGCCTTGGGGTCCTCCCCCTTCTTGGCCAGGACCATGACCCGCTGGCCGAGGGCCACCTCGGCGCCGGCCTCGTGATCGATGTGGGCGATCACGCCGTCCTCGTACGACTTCATCTGCATCGTGGCCTTGTCGGTCTCGATGTCGGCCAGCACGTCCCCTTCATGGATCGCGTCGCCCACCTTCACGAGCCACTGGGTGATGACCCCGCTCTCCATCGTGGGGCTGAGCTTGGGCATGGTCACTTCGATCGGCACGAGTCTGCTCCTCGCGGCCCGTGCGAGGGCCGCCGCCATTTATCGAGGGATACGTGATTGTTTAACTCATTGGCTTTCAACGGTACAACACGTCGTGGACGGCTTCGACGATCCGCGGGACCGAGGGGAGCATCGAGTCTTCGAGCCGTCGGTTGTAGGGGATCGGCGCGTCCTTGCTGGCGACGCGGCGGATCGGGGCGTCGAGTTCGTCGAAGACCCGCTGGGTGATCCGGTCGGAAATCCCGGCGCCCAGGCCGCAGTACGGCCAGTCCTCCTCGACGATCACGGCCCGGTGGGTCTTGACGACCGACTGAAGCAGGGTGTCGAGGTCGAGCGGCCGGATGCTCCGCAGGTCGATCACCTCGGCGTCGACCTCCTCGGCGGCGAGCTGTTCGGCGGCGGCGAGGGTGGCCTTGAGCGACCGCGAGTAGGTGATCAGGGTCACGTCCTTGCCCGGCCGTTTGATCTCGGCCTTGCCGAAGGGGACCAGGTGCTCGCCGTCGGGGATCTCCCCCTTGTCGTGGTAGAGCACTTCATGCTCGATGAAGACGACCGGGTCGTCGGATCGAATGGCCGTCTTGAGCAACCCCTTGGCGTCGGCGGGAGTCGCGGGGAGGACGACGGTCAGGCCGGGGATCTGCGCGTACCAGGCTTCGAGCCGGTGCGAGTGGGTGGCCCCCAGGCTGCCGGCCATGCCGGAACTGCCCCGGAACACGATCGGCACGGCG
>CALCIC010000257.1 GCA_937907405.1 uncultured Isosphaeraceae bacterium
CTCTTTCCCTACACGACGCTCTTCCGATCTGCAACTTCCCGCCTTGGGCCTCGTCGCGCCAGACTCCTTTTCCCCTGGGGAAAGCAGTCGCTCCGCCGAACATCACTCCGAGCGCTTTCAGCGTCTCCTCGACCCAATAATCCTGATCGATCGGTTGATCCATGCGATCTCTACTGGGTATGAAAAGTACCAAGAGAGTGGACGCACCTTTGCTGGCTCCGAGAGCCTCGGCGAAATCAGCCATCGAGAGGAGACCTCCGCAACTTCGTTTAATTCGATTCTTGGACTTTCTGGGCAAGAAGTCAAGCGGCGAGCAAGCCGAGAAGCAGCGCGTCTTCGACTGCCCAACGTCACCTCCGGAGAATGGCGAGTTCCTGTTCGCGGCGGAGCTTGCGCCTGGTGGGTTCGTCCCAGTCGAGGTTCTCGGCTTCGAGGAAGGCTGCGGCGGTCGCCTTGAGGTCGTCAGGGACGGCGACGCCCAGTTCGACGTGGCGGACGACGATCCCGGCGTAGCCCAGGCGGTCGAGGTCGTCCCAGCGGTCGCGGTTCGAGCCGGCTTCGTATTCGAACAGGTCGAGCGCGGCGGCCAGAGTCTCGGGGCTGGCGAGCCGCTTCTGGATCTGGTCGAACGGCGTGGGGTCGCCGTCGTCCATCAGGTCGTCGTAGACCGCGCCGTGGACCCGCTCGAAACCCCGGTCGAGGGCGTCGTGGGCGTCGTCGTTCTCGTAGCTCTTCAAGCCCCAGCATCCAGTCATTTCGGCCTCATCCTTCCCAGCCGGCCTCGGGCGGTGGTCATCGGCCCGATCGGCTCGCCAAGCTTGCCGAACCGGGCCAATCCCGCCGGTTCGCAGTCGAGATAGATCGATTCCAGGTTGGCGGCCGGAACCAGATAGGCTTCATGGTAGACGCCCAGGTCGTGCTTGCGCCTCATCCGGTCGACGGCCGCGCGCCACCATTCCGAGTGCGGCGGCCGATGCGACCAGGCGTCGAGGGCGTCGAAGCTTCTCCAGTATTGCAGGACGCCGAAATGGCCGCGCGCGATCGTGAACGATTCCGAGGAGAGGAGGCCGGCGCCCTCGGCGAGGGCTTGCTCGGCGTCGCGGTCGATCGCCGCGCGGAGCGTCCGGGCGTGGAACCATCCGGAAAGGCCTCGGACCTGGAAACCCATCCTGACCAGGCAGATCTCGGTCGTTCCGTCGGGCAGATTCGCAACGAACCGGCGCATGGTCAAGACCGCGCCAGGGCGTCGGGGTAGCGGCGGGCGTTGCTGAGGATCGCCTCCAGCCGCCTGGGCGACGCGACGAACGTCGGGGTCGAGACCGGGGTGCGACGGACCATCTCGGCCGGGCTGAGCCGCTCGCCGTCGAGCGTGCCGAAGACGCAGCCGGCTTCGCTGGAGATCACCACTCCGGCGGCGACGTCGTGCGTCTGCTCCCCCAGGAACACGCACGCCTTGAGTCGGTTGGACGCGACGAAGACCTGCTCGCAGCAGGCGCTTCCGAGGTCGCGGAGCCGACCCGTGATCGACCTCGGGTCGACGGCGCGCATGGCGTTGGTCCCCAGGCAGACGTTGTCCTGGGTGTGGAACGCCTCGGCGTCGCCGGCCTCAAGGCGCTCGCCGTCGCGCCAGGCGCCCTGACCCTTGACGGCCCAGTACAGTTCGCCGAGCGGGGGGATTGCGATCACGCCGAGGACGGGCTCCCCCTCCTCGATCAGGCCGATGCTAACGGCCCAGAGGGGCAGACCGTGGACGAGGTTGCCGGTGCCGTCGATAGGGTCGATCGACCACCGGCGGCGGCCGTCGCCGCCGCTCGCGGCGTATTCCTCGCCGGTGAGCCGGTCGTCGGGGTACGCCTCTCCCAGCCGCTTGCGGATCAGTTGCTCCAGGTCCTTGTCGAGGTCGGTCACGTAGCTGAGGTTGGCCTTCTCCTCGGGCTTGACCCGCTTCGATCGCCGCATCGCCTCATTGGCGGCCTCGACCGCCAGGGCCTTGACCAGTTCGAGTTCGCCGGAATATCGCGTGTCGTCCGTCATGAAATCCATCGCCCCGCGCCGCGGTTCCAGGTGGTGACGCCGTCGATTGCGTCTTTTCTCATCTTCGGGTTCGGGGCGTGGGGCGACAAGTCACAAATCCCAGACGCGCACGCCGTCGAGGAAACAGGAGACGATGCCGTCCTCACTCACCTTGAGGACCGGCCCGAACCGACTGGCGACGATCGCGGCGGTGGTTCGGGCGCCTTCCGCCATGGTCTGGGGACGGCTGAGGGCGTCGTGACGGAGGATCGCGCCGAAGGCCAGCAGCCGTCCGTCGCCGTCGGCCACCAGCGCGCCGTCGAGTGACGCGAGGGCCTCGACCACCGAGGCGTCGAGCGTCAGCAGCGAGCGGCTTCCGGCCAGATAATGGATGGATCGTTTGGTGAGAGAGTCGACTACCGGCGGCTCGCCGGCGGCCGTCGCATCCCAGGGATCGACGACGTAGAGCGCCGGGCCCGATTCCCGGCCGGGCGAAGGTTCCGGTTCTGCCTCGGGTTCCGCCTCGAAATCGACCACGTCGCGCGGATCGAGGAGCCGGCCGACGGCCCGCGACGGGTCGACGACGACGACGAGCAACCCCCCTTGTCGTTCCTCGGCCAGGTCGAGGGCCGCCTGGAAGAGGACGCGGGCGAGCCGAGGGTTCGCGAGCGCCTCTCGCCAGACGGCGAACTTCGACTCGACGTCGAGAGCGCGCCAGCGGCCGTGGGCGAAGACGAACGCCTGCATCCCGTCGGCGAAGACCTTGATCTCCTGATTCGGGCTCAAGACCAGGCAGACGTCGCCGCCGGATCGCGTGGCTCGGGCGTGGGCCGCATAGATCCGGGCGCAAGGGACGTCGGGGCCGGGGGCGGTCGACTTCTCGCCCCCCGTCGATCCGTCGTCGCGGTCGGCCCACCTCTGGACGTCGACGACGTCGGCGAGCTTGCCCGCGCGGTCGATCAGGAACACCGTCCGGCGGCCGTCGCAGAGCCGTTGCAGGCTCTTGAGGCTCGTCAACTCGGCGCCGAACTGGATCGCCTCGGCGGAGGTGGAGCGTCGGCCCTCGTCCGGGTGATCGCCGGCCGCGCCGAGGATCAGCGCGCCGGTGCTGACGCGGCGGTTTTCGTAGGTCGACAGGGCCATCGTGCGGAGCGTCAGAATCGCCTCCGCGATTCGGCTCGACGCCCAGGCGGTCGGCGCATAAGCCGAGGGCTCAAGGCAAGCGGCGACGTAATGGTCCTCGGGCATCCCCCGGCGCAACTGGAGGATCGACATCCGGGACCGTCGGAAGAGGATCTGGAAGTTCAGCTCCAGCACCGCGGCGACTGCCCGGATCAGCCGGCGGTCCTGCGCCCCCAGCCCCAGCGGACGCTCGGGAACCAGGCGATGCCAGGTCCCGAACAGAGAGACCCAGACCGCCGTCGTCCGGTCGTCGTCCTCGTCGGTCATCTCGAACCCGATGCCGTCGCCAGGCTCGGGCGGCTCGCCGGCTGTCTTCGCCGTTCGGACGCCGAGGGGCGCGGGGATCGACTCCATCCGGCAGCCGGGATAGAACGAATGGACGTCGCGGAGGAACGCCCCGACGAAGACCCGCACGAACGTCCGAGGGTCGCGGAACGAGCCGAGGCTCGGCTCGTCGGCTGGCGACGACGCCGCGGAGTGGATCGAGAGTGACATCGCCGGCTCCTCCCTGAGCGTCCTCGAAACACGACCGCCCCATCGTGGGATCGGGATCTTACAGCGAACCGAGGGAACGGGAAAGGGGGATCGATCAAGCCGTCAGGAACTCCGCGCGGCGGGTTCAGCGCGTCCGCGACGACGACCGCGAGGGCCGCCGGCTCGTCCCATCGTCGCGGGTCGCGGCCACGGCGTCGTCGCGAGGAGAGCGTCGCCTGGCCAGAGGGGTCGAGGTGACGTAGTTCCAGGTCGCTCCGTTGCTGACCAGCGTGATTGTCCCCCGCTCATCGGTTCGCAGCAACGGCACCCTGTACTGACGCAACAGCGCGATCGTCTCGGAGTGGGGATGGCCGAAGCTGTTCCCCGAGCCCAGGCTGGCGACGGCGAGATCGGGGGCGACCAGTTCCAGCCATCGGGCGTCGGTGCCGTTGCGGCTGCCGTGGTGCGCGAGTTTGAGGATGGAGCAGTCGCCGACCAGATCGGGACAATGGGCCAACCACCACCGCCGCTCGTCGTCCTCGCTGTCGCCGGTCAACAGCATCGAGAACCCGCCGTACTGGACGCGAAGCCCGATCGAGTTGTCGTTCTCTTCCTTGACGTTCTCGGGGGGCTGGGGAAGGATCGTGATCTCCACCGAGCCCAACTCGACCTTCCGGGGTTTGGACGAGGGCTGGACGGCGGTTAGCCCCTCGGACGTTACGACTTCAAGCAGCTTGAGGTAGCTCTTGGTCGTGTGCGACGAACCGGTCGCGACGAAGTATTTGGGCTTGAACGTGCGGAGGATCGGCTCCATGCCGCCGTAGTGGTCGCTGTGGTGATGCGAGACCACCACCATGTCGATGCTCGTGATCCCCTTGCCCTTGAGGACGTTCAACGCGCCGTCGCGGGTGGGGCCGGCGTCGACCAGGGCGGTCTTGCCCTCGGGCGATCGGATCAGGATCGAGTCGCCCTGGCCGACGTCGAGGACCTCGATCCGGACCATCGACCGCGCCGCCGACCGCGAGCGGTCGGAGAACAGTTGGGCCTGGACCGGCGCGGAGATCGACCACAGGCCGACCGCCAGCGCGGCGACGACCGCCAGGCGGCGGAGAGGTTTGCCGATCACAACTTGAGGTCTCCCCCGGGGTCGGTCGCCTTGAGATCGTCCTGGATCTTGCGGGTGTCGGCCGCCACTTTCTTGGTGGCGGCCTCGTCGCGAGCCAGGGTCATCGACAGCACGTCGCCGGGCTTGGCGTCGGCGGGGAGCAACGCCCTGGGGAAGTTGATCGTCGCGCCGTCGTCGGTCAGCAGGACTGCGATCGATTTGCCGTCCCCCTCAAACCGATCGATCGAGAGTGGAATGCCCACGTCCGGACTCCTTGGATGGTTACCGGATGATGATCGGACGGTCGGAGTCGTCGGCCGTCGAACGGCCGACGCCGTTCCTCCTGGCGACCGACCGTTCCGGCGCGTTCGGCTCGGGGTCGGACGAGTCGGGACCGGCGCCGGTGCGCCGGCTGTCGAAGACGATCCGATTGAGAACCGACTGGGTCGCCTTGCGGTTCGACGCGGCGGCCAGGACGTGCGGACCCGAGGCCAGCGGGAATTCATCGGGGCCGGGGAGCGCCATCGTGAACGTCCTGGGATTGAAGAAGCCCGACTTGCGGTCCCAGGCCGAGACCACGATCCGCTCGCCCTGCCGCCACTCGATGTCGAACGGGCGATTGTTCCAGTCGACCGAGAGGTCGTCGCGGCCGACGACCGCGAGGTTCTCGCCGAACGCCTTGCTCTCCCAGACGAGGACGTTGTTTCCCTGAGCGTCGATCTTGCGCACCTCGGCCTGGATGTCGACGGTCCTACCCTCGGGGAACTGCCTTGGGTCGAGTTCGAGCGCGGTGATCCGAACCTTGTACGCGCCTGGGCCCTTGGAGTCGCGGGTCAAGGCGGCGGTGACCGCCGTCTTCAGACGAGTCTTGATCTTGAGCCCTTCGTCCTGATCGAACTCGTCGACCGACTTGCCCAGTACCGCCTCGGTCAGCGCCTTGAGCTGAGGATAATCCTTGAAGAACCAGCCGCTGATCCCCGCGCTCCCTCCGGTCATGACCATGACGAGGAAGTAAACGAGGCGGCGGAGCAGCGACTTCGACTTTTTCGAATGACTGGTCACGTGAATCGGGCCCCCATCCCTGGCTTTGGAATGTCGACCGGCCGTCCCTGGGCGGTCGACGTCGATCCGTCGGAGTGCAAGCGAAGAGGCCGACGCCGCTGGAATGGCACGCGCGACGCGCCCGGATCGCACAGACATGATGTGGAGATGCGGATAAGCCTCGTTCTTTTAGCAGGATGCCCCTCTCGGTCAAGGCGACTTGCCGATCGCGGCGGGCCGCGCCGTCCCTGGCACGGTCGATTCTTGTGGTTGCACACGGATCGACACGACCACAGCTCCGACCGAGCGCGTACTCCATTGCTCGCGCCGCCTGTTCGGATTATCGGAATTCCGCGGCCGCCGATCGGCCTGAAGTCGAGCTGGCGGACGGCGCCGTCCGGTGAATCGCGAGATTCGCCAAGCTTTGCGCAGACGGCCTGGTCGCCGGATCTCTCCATCGAGCCGGCTTCGAAAGCGAAGTGGGTTCCGGGCCGATCGCTGATGGATCGAATCGGATTCGTGTGAGGGTTCTCGGCCTCGTCATAGGCGATTGCGACGGCGTATCGGTCTTCTCGAAGTGAACGGCATGCCGATCCGCGACGGCCTTGATCCGTTGAGGGCCGACGTCCCGACGCGGGCGACGAAGTCAGATCGCCGTCCGGTCGGGTTCATGGTCGGCGTCGCCTCAGACCGTCTCGTCGACGGGTTCGGGCTGGTTCCGAGCGGCGAAGGCGTCGTCCTCGGGGAGATAGCCGAGGAACTCGGCGGCGTCGGAGAGGTCCCAGGCGGTGCCGTGGTTCCTCGAGACGCCGTTGACGACCAGGAACAACCGGTCCTCGATCTCGGCCTCGACGGCCGCGTCGAAGAGACGGACCAGATCGCCGTTGGACAGCCAGAGCTTCCGATTCCAGTCGTCGTCGAGCGTCTCGGGACGATTGGCGCCCTCCTGGATGTAGCCCAGGCGGAGGGCGATGAACGTCACGTCGAACGCATGGGCCAGGCTCGCGCCGAACCGCTCGCCGACGTACTTCAAGGTGCCGTACGGGCCCGACGGATTCGGCGGCAGATCGACGCCGATCAGCTCCGGCGCGTCGTCTCGACAGCCGCTCATCACGTGGTTCGAGCTGGCGTAGACGATCCGCTCGACCCCCGCGAGGGCCGACGCGTTGAGCACGTTGGCCAGCGCGTCGATGTTCGGCCCGGCCAGGTCCTCGACCGTCGCGGTCGAGTCCGGGTTGGCCGCCAGGTGAACGACCGTGTCGACCCCGTGAAAATGGGTGATCCAGTCCTCGTCGAAGATGCTCAGGTCGACCTTGAAGACGTCCGGGTCGTCGTCCGGGGCGTTGTCGAGGAGGATCAAGTCGTAGACGTCGGCCCAGGCGGTCCGCAATTTGCGGCCGAGGTTGCCGCAGGCGCCGGTGATCAGCACCGTGCGCGGTTCGTCGTCGCCGTCGAGCGCGTCCAGGTCTTCCTCGGCGTCGAAGTCGTCGTCCTCGGCGTCCAGGAAATCGTCGTCCAGGTCGAGGATCGGCAAGCCCCCGTTGAGCGGGGAAGGGGGCGGGAACGGGATCGTCGCGTCGATCTCGTCGTCGTTCTCTTGTTCGTCCAGGTTGTCGGTCGTCGAGTCGGGCCGCATGATCCAGGTCCTTTCGGCTCGGGGGTCCAGGCGCGAATTCGGAAACAGCGCGAGGCCGGGACGTAAACCACAGCTTACCATCCTTCGAGGAAGATTGCGCGTGGATCTCGCGCAAAGACCGGGCCTGTCCAACGAATCAGCCCCGACGGCCGACGATCACGACCGGGGAGCGGGATCAATCCAAACCCGCCATGGTCGAAGATTCAACTCTTCGTCTCCCCCGCCCGGACCATCCGCCGTCTGTTGGATTCAGCGGCGGACGGCTGCTTCTCGAGCGACCGTGCGCGTCGAAGATCAATCGCTCTGGAGTTCACCGCCGTTGCGTGAAGAGAGCGCCTGATAGACGCCGAACGTGCCGCGGAGGAAGTAGAGGTTCCCTCTACCGGTCGATCTGTCATAGGGAACGAGCTTGACGTCTACCGGGAACCCAGTGGATGGATTGTACCGCATCGTGTCGATCGAATCCGTCAGGAAGCTTACCGAGCCGTCACAGAACGCGAACAAAGCGCCTCCCGGATGCATGCTGGAGGCGCCGCAGACGAACGGCGAATCGGTTCCGGAGTCGTAGCCGTTGCCGGGCCCAGCCTGACTGAACCGACGGATCGAATTCAAGGGGCACAAGGTATTGTACATGGAGTCCGAATAATTCCCCGAGGCCCACCAACACCACTCTCGTTGATCGACCGGGCTCAGTCTGCCGAATGCTCCCTCGCCGAGCAGCATGGTCCTGCTCGCGCCGTCGGTGAGATCGGCTCGCGAGACCATGCTGTAATAATAAACAACGCCGTTCGCCTGGCTGAGCGCCCTCAGAAAGTCGGGAGTTCTTGGGTCTTGGAGTCGCCCCGGGGTGGACCAAGTGCCTGCATTCGCCCGATAGCTCGTGTGGCGCATGAGCAACGCCCTGGTCAGGGTCTGGCTCGTGATCGAGACCTGGGGGTCGCTGGGGCACCAGAGAAGAGGCACGGCCGTCGAGAGCACGGTGGTGTTGGCGGGTTGAGTATAATGTACGTTGCTGTTGAATGCAGCAAAGAGACTGGCTCGTTCCAGATAAGGAAGAGACCTGATCAGGAAGCTGTGCTCGTGGCTCCCGCTCCCCGGAGTCCCCCGCGGATTGCCGGGAGGGGGCATCATGAACGATCCAATCGGAAGTACGAGGTTGGAATCGACGTAGTTCGACAGGCCCAGCGCCAGTTGCCTGAGATTGTTGGAGCAGTGGGCCCGCCGAGCCGATTCGCGGGCCGACTGCACGGCGGGGAGGAGCAACCCCGCCGCAATTGCCACGATTCCAAACAGGACGACAAGCTCGATCAGGGTAAACCCACCGGGCCGAAGCCTCTTGGACAACGTCTTTCTCCTTTGGACGCTTGAACCCGATTCACCGAGGTGGAACGAGTACCGACGGCCTCGGGGACACCTGTTCCGCTCAGCAGCGCCAATCGCAGCCGCCGTGGAGCCCTGCCGGGGCGTTCAGCGGCGTTCGCTCAAGCGTTTTCAAGGCGACGAGCTCCACGGTCGTGCGGTTGGCCTTGGTGTCGAGGCGGGTGAATGCGATCCTTTCGCCGTCGGGCGCCCAGCAGACCTGATAGCGATATTGGATCGGCTCGAGCAGGATTCGGCGCGGCGATTTGCCGTCGAGACTGTTCACCCAGATGCTGCTTCCTTCCTTGCTCTGCCTGATGTAGACGACGGATTTGCCGTCCGGGGCGAAGCGCGCGCTCGAATGATAAGCACGCTCCGAGGTGAGTTGCCGTCTTTCACTACCATCCGGACGACAGACGAAGATCTGAGTCCCGGGCACCGGCTCGCTCAAGTACGTACGCAAGGCGAACCACGAACCGTCGGACGACCAATCCGACACGAAGTCCGCCGCGGGAAGCTCCACGCGATCGGGAGGGCCGCCCCCCCATTTCACCTTCCAGGTTTCATACGTTTGCCCCGCCAGCTTCGGATGCGCGTCGTGGGGAGGCAGGGCGCTGATCATCAGCATGGAACCGTCGGGAGACCAGACGGGCAGGCCGTCGAGGTCGGCCAGCTGCCTTGTAGAGCCGTCGGCTAGATCACAAGCCCAGATTGAATGGCGATTGATATCAAGCAAGGCGAGTCGCCGGCAGTCCGGGGACAGACGAAAGGGGCCGACGATCGGAGTAAGAAAACGCCAACTTCCGTCCTTGGTGGAAAAGGCGATCGCTCCCGATCTCAGACGGCCGTCCCCGTCCGTCGAGGATATTCCGGCGGCGCCGAGTACAATCGAACCTGTGGCGACGGCTTCGGGCGGCGCTTCCTCGGCGGCCATCAATCGCGGGCCGGACGAATAGAGAGCGGCGACGCCGGAGAATGCCGTGGCTTGAGAGAGAAGAAATCGGCGGCGACTGAGATCCATTGAAGTCTCCTCGGGGTGTTGAAATCGACGCGAGGGGGAAGATAACGCAACCACGGAAACGACTCAGATCGTCGAGCGGCGTCGGAATCGGAAGTAGACGAGCGTCACAGCGGCGAGGCATGTCCCAAGGACGACCGCAGGGACGATGAACAGTCTAAGAAGCTTGTGCAACGTCCCTTCCTCGTAGCCAGCCTGCATGTCGGCCAGGACGGAATCGAGTTGCCGCTGGTCGGCCGGCACGACATAAGGCACGCGCCTTCCATTCAGGTCTCCGAGGGCGGGAGTGCCCGAGGGTGGCTCGTAGCGAAACATGGCTTCAGGCAGGCCGGTGGTCTTGCATTCCTTGACGGTGACCACGTGCTGTAGCAGCGGCTTGCGCGGATATTCGGAACTGTTGTCGATCTCGTAGTACTGCAACGTTGTAATCAAATGCGGCACGTACAATTCTTTACTGACGAGGCGATGATCGTGAAGCACAGTAACGGAGGCGGGGCCGTCGACCCCTCGCTTCCGAGTCTCCCTCTTGACGACCGCGAAACGGAGGGCCGGACTCAACCACACCGATTCGATAGCTTGTCCTCGCTCATCCTGAACCTTGACGCAGGATACGCCGTCCAACTCCTCGTAGCCCGTGAATCGGAACACGCCCGACCTTAATTTGTCCGAGAGTGACAAAACATGGACGGCGCCTGGGCGTCTGGACGCGAAAATATTCGGTGCCGACCTGTATAAAAACCCCAAAAACTCCTGGTCGAAGATTTTGCGATCCGAGGCGTAGGCCGGATTGTCAAGCGAAGTCGTGGCAAACATCTTGGACATCTTGTCCATGTACCTAATCACGTCAGATTTGCCATTATACGTATAGATATTTGACTTTCTCAGTTCGCCGAACGATGCGGCCCCAGGGGTGGGCGACAACGGCGTCGCCGAGTCGGATTGCTCGAAATAACGCTTGTCGCCATCGAACGCGTAGGTGCGGTCGGTCTTCAACAGGTAATCGACTCCAAGAACCTCATGGATTCGCTCGTTGTCCACCAAAGCCTTCATGATCGAAGAGTACTTCACCTTAAATTGCGTTACGCCCGCCCACTGAACATCGATGTCGTCGGCGAGCCTTGCAAGATCTTGCCCGCTGGCGTGGCCTGCTTGCCAAGCCCAAATCATAAGGGCCGCAATTATCAATACCACTGACTTTGGAAAGGGCCTTAGCGCATGGCGCGCCTTTGCCAGAGTCCTCCCCCCCTCACATACCAGCACGATGAGCCCCAAGATGAGAACGCACATCGAGACCAATCCCCTCGAAGGAGTCCTAACCATGGCGAATCCAGTCCATTGCTTGTAGAATTCAACCCGCGACATCGGCAGTTTCGACCCCGACGTTCCGTCTATAAGATCGACTACCGAATCACGGACGCCTAGAACCACAATATAATGACCGGAATCAATCCCATCATTTTCGATGTGCGCAATAATTGGGAAGCCGTAATTTGCCAAAGACTTCGGAGTTAGTTTTACAACTGAGGACTCCAGCCCCAGACGATTTGCCAGGCCGCTCAGCTCGCTGATAGGACAGCCATCGCTCGAAACGGTCAGGTTCTTTTCTATCACAGCGTAGCTAACCGATACTGAGTGCAGTCGGAGATACAGGTACAATGCATTTACTGAGCATTTGTTGATTGTTAACCATGAAACCCCCTGAGCACGCTCGGCTAACGGGATGTTGCCAGAAGTGCTGCTTAATAAAGCGCTCGTAATGATGATAAAACGCATTGGCGACAACTCCAACTACTTATCGACGACTCGCCGCGCCGGTGGTTAGCGCGGAGGAAGCAACCAGCCTCGTTCACGGAGGGAGAGTTGAAGGATTCGCGAGAAAAAAAATCGCCCGAATGTTTGAGTCGAGAGCCGTTTTTGGCTGGTTTGTCAGGTGCTTGGACAAATAGTCTTCGTGCGAACACTGGGTTGTGTCGTTTAATTAATCACGGCGTGCGGAGTATAGTAAGCCTGGTCTTACTAAATAGCTCCCAGCAACACTGAAAGTGCTTGGGCATTTCGGCTTGCGGGAAGCGCCGAGCTTTCGGCGCTGGTCTGCTTTCCCTGTTGCTGGGAGCTATTTAGCGCGTTTTGGGTCGGGTTGCACAGGCCGAGTGTTGATCCGGAAGCCTCGCCCTCCCGGCGCGAACACAAAGCCGCATGCAACCCTGAAGCAGAACTAGCCATCTGTGCGCATCTATTACAGGGAGGCAACCAGGCTCGAAGATCTCAACTCGTGACTCAGGGAAGCAAAAACTCGTCACTCAGGGAAGCAAAAGTCGGGGTTAATGTGGACTGGAAAGAGGTTGCTGTCCTCACAACACCATCCTCCAAAGTCCGCAAGTCCTATGGCTCCTTCAATTACGCAGTTGTATCCAAATTGCTGTCCACACTCTTCGCTGTCGCACTGCAGAACCAATATCCACTGTTTGCATCCATTTCCGCCGTGGACCGTACTTGCCTCAGCGGGCGACGGCCTGTGGCTTACTGGAATGCAGTGATTGGTCTCTCCCAAGTGCATGCTGATGCAAATCAGCATCAATCCGGACGCCAGGTTGAGTGCGCGAATGACAGTCATCCGAGTGTCTCCTCAAAGTCAAAGAAATCGGGGCTATCGTAAGTCCTATAACCCCAATGCTATGCTATCGAGGATCGCCTTGACAGCATGCGAATAAGGGCAGAAGGCGGTGGATAAATTTTCTGGGCGGCAAATCTCCAATTCCTCTTCGAGACAATGTCTTGCCTGTCTAATAGTAGAGGTCAGATTGGGGTTTGCCATTCTCGACATAATCGCCCACTCGAGTTTATGCCCGGTTGACAATACGCATCGAGCAGTCATACGCGAACTGTCTGCCTGCGAAGCAAGCCGTGAATCATCGACTCGCATCGGCCACGAACCGTCCAAGGTTTGCGAGGCGACAAGCAACTCAAGTCGTTTACTCAGATATGCATTGAGTTCGAGCCGTTGTCTAAGCGATGGAAGATCGCCTCTCTCTGCTCGTGTGGAGATGATAGACAGCGCCATCAAGCGATGCATTCCATCGCATGGCAAATCGACGGATTCTCTTTCTATGAGCTTTGAAACGATAGCGTCGAATGTAAATGTAGTGCCGTATTTGTTTGTGATTCCACTGGAGAAAGGTGCATATATTGCGTAGGCGATGGCGGCCCACTCAATCTCTTCTTGATTTATATTAAAATTTGCGATAGAATCGTCGAGCAAATCTTTGACCATGAACTCCCTGTCAAGAGTTCGTAATCGCCAGCCCAATGGCAAGCCGATCTCGGCGAAGGTAGCCAGGAGTTGGTCGTCATGGGCCTGCCGGTCAGGCTGTGCACTAGCTACGAAGGAACGATCCATTGTTAGACACCGGCATCCATGCCTTGTCGCCATGAAGGGTTTATGCCAATTATCTAACTTTAGGCGAATTCGCAAAGATTCATTGGAAATAATCTCTAAGACGTTGTGGTCAACGCCGTCGATTGGGACAGAAGCAGCGGGCCCGAAGACGTGTAGCAAATGGATGAACGAGGTTATCGACAAAAGTCGATCAACTTTTATGTCACGGGTCAGAAA
>CALCIC010000258.1 GCA_937907405.1 uncultured Isosphaeraceae bacterium
GCGCGGGCGAAAAACCTCAGCGTCTCATACGGCCCCAGCGGGCCGCCGCAGCCCCGCATTCCATGACGGTCCAACACCGGCCGGACTTCGGGATGCCCGCCCAGCAGGTCCGGAATCAGCCGGACGGGGTCGATCAACCTCGTCATCGTCGTCTCGCCGGACATGGCCCCACCTTCCCTCCGATTCGTAACCGAACGCCGACTCAACTCCAGCGCGATCCGGCGTCGCCCTTGACAGGAACTCTAGGCGCCCTAAAATTGGATGTCAAGATCCTATTATCTAATTTCGGAAGGTCGGCCGATGATTTCACGGACCGCCGAGTATGCGCTGCGGGCCGTGGTCTGCCTTGGGACCCAGAGAGATCAGCCTCTCACCACGCAGACCATCGCGGCCAGGACCCAGGTGCCCGCCGGGTATCTTTCGAAGGTTCTTCAGGGGCTTGGCCGGGCGGGCCTGGTGGAGTCGCAGCGGGGGATGGGCGGGGGGTTCAGCCTGGCGCGGAGCCTCGACGAGATCACGATCCTCGACGTCATCAACGCCGTCGATCCGATCAAGCGGATCGAGCGCTGCCCGCTTGGCCTGGTCGAGCACGGAGTCCAGCTCTGCCCCCTGCACAAGCGGCTCGATGATGCGATCGCCCTTACCGAGTCGCTCTTCGAAGGGACGAAGATCGCCGAACTTCTTGAGGAGCCGGGCCGCCGCGCCCGCTCGACCGGGCCGATCTGCCCGGGGCATCGGCGCTAGCGTCGCGAGTCGGTGGTTCGCTTCATCGAGACCGTGATCGCCGGGGTTTTCCCCCATGACTCAGCCCGGGCCTCGAACCTCGCTTGTTCGTTCAAGGTCTACAGCCTTGGGTCGACTGGCTCGCTTTCGAGGGCGAGCACGCCGAAGACGCATTCGTGGACGCGCCGGAGCGGCTCGCGGCGGACGAACCGCTCCAGGCCTTCGATCCCCAGGGCGAACTCGCCGAGGGCCAGCGACCGCTTGCGGCCCAGCCCTCGCGACCGCAGCCGGGCCAGGTTCTCGGCGGCGTCGTATTCGGGACCGTAGATGATCCGCAGGTACTCCGGCCCCCGGCACTTCACGGCCGGCTGGGCGAGCCCGCGCCCTCCCTTGTGGATGAACGCCAGCGGCTTGACGACCATCCCCTCGCCGCCGCGCCCGGTCAGGTCCTCCCACCAGGCGACCGCCTCCGCCTGGCTGGCCGGATCGGTCAGATCGACGACCCGGTACGGGGTCGCCCGCAACAGTTCCGGGTCGGCCTGGCAGACCTCGGCGAGGGTCTCCATGTGCCAGCGGTGGTCCTTGTCGAGATGCACGCGCCCCTCGGTCGCCAGCAGGTGGAACGGGGCCAATTTCAGGTCGGTCAGCGATTCCACGGTCCAGCAATAGTGCCGATACGCGGCGACGAACCGGCCGACGTCGCGCTCGCGGCGGCGGTACAGGGCTTCGGCCTCAAGGGTCTTCGCGCGCTCCTCCCCGTCCAGCCGTCCGGCCGCCGTTTCCAGGGCCGCAACCGCGCGCGGCAGCGAGGCCGATCCCGCCGCGCCGACGGCCGCGTACTGGGTCCGCAACAGCTCCTGGGCCTTGGCCGACCACGGCAACAACTCGCAATCGAGGCAGGCCCAGTTCGTCTCCAGCCTGGCCCAGACGTCGGCTGCGAAGAGCGCGTCGCGGACGCGGTCGAGGAAGCGTCGTTCGAGGTCGGGATCGTTGAAGAACCGCCTGCCGGTCCGGGTCGTGACGATCCCGAGTTCGCCGGTCGCGACGCCGAACCGCTCGCGGGCCGCGTCCTCGTCCCGGCAGGCGATCACGACGGCCCGAGAGCCCATGTGCTTCTCCTCACAGACGACCCCCGGCGCCCCTTGGGCGCGGTAGTAGGCGAACGCCTCGGCCGGATGCTCCAGGAGCCCCGGCTCGGCCGACGTCTCGGAAGGGGACATCGTGGGAGGCAGGTAGATCAGCCACCGGGGATCGGCGGCGAACCGGCTCATCACCTCGAGCGCGGCGGCGGCGTTCTCCTCGCGGATCGTCACGGCGCCCCGCAGCCGGGTCGGCACGATCCGCTTGCCGATCACGTCCTCGGCGTCGAGCACCTGGTCGTGCGTCTGCTGGGCCGAGAGAGCAGGGGAGGTCGATTCGACGGGCAGGAACGGCCGGGCGGGCTCGCAGTAGGTCCGGGCGGCGGGGACCGAGACGAACTCGTCCTCCGGGTAGCGCAGCGCGGTCAGCTTGCCGCCGAAGACGCAGCCGGTGTCGACGTCGACCGTCCGGTTCAGCCACTCGGGCTCGGGGACCGGCGTGTGGCCGTAGACGACCCTCGCCGAACCCCGGTACTCGCTCGCCCAATCGAACCGCACCGGCAGGCCGAACTCGTCGGTCTCGCCGGTCGTCTCGCCGTAGAGGGCGAACTCCCGGACCTTGCCCGATCCTCGCCCCTGCATCTCCTGCTTCATCCCGGCGTGCGCGACGACCAGCTTGCCGTCGTCGAGCACGTAATGGCTCACCAGCCCGTCGAGGAAGTCGGCGACGGCCTTGCCGAATGAGTACCGCGACACAGAGGGCAGCGCGTCAAACTCGGCCAGCGTCTCGGCCAGGCCGTAGGTGAGCTGGACGTTCTTGCCCAGCAGCTTCCTGACGAGCCTGACGTCGTGGTTGCCCGGCACGCACAGCGCCGAGCCCTGGACGATCATATTGCGGACGATCCGAACGGCGTCGAGGCTGCGCGGGCCTCGGTCCACCAGGTCGCCCAGGAAGATCGCCCTGCGGCCCTCGGGATGGACGTAGGTCCGCGATCCCCAGCCGGGATGATCGCCGTCGAGGACCGCCTCCGTATATCCCAACTTCGCAAACAGCAGCTCCAGTTCGTCGCAGCAGCCGTGGACGTCGCCGATGACGTCGAACGGCCCGTGCTCATTCGTCCGATCATTCCAGA
>CALCIC010000259.1 GCA_937907405.1 uncultured Isosphaeraceae bacterium
GGGCCGACCCAGACGCTGGCCCCCGCGCCGAGGTTGAGCATCGACATCGCCGCCCCCTTGTGCCGCGGCGTGAGCGACGGCATCAGGGCCGAGAGCGGGACGTAACCGGCGAGCGTGGCGCCGTAGAACACGCCGGCCAGGGCGGCCATCGGGAAATTCGGGCCGAACACGTACGGCGTGTAGTAGAGCAGAAGCGTGCTCACGGCCGAGCCCAGGCCGCCGCAGAGGGCGACCGTCCGTCGCCAGCCCAGCCGGTCGCCGATCACGCCGAACAGCAGGTTCCAGATGATGTTGCTCAGGAAGATGATGCTCAACAGCCGCAGCCACTGGGGCAGCGTGAACCCGACCGTCTCCGTGAAGAAGATCGGCAGAAACACCAGGAAGCCGAACTGCGGCGCCGTGTTGATGATGCGGACGATGCAGCCGATCGCGATCTTCGGCTCTCTCCAGGCGATCGTCACCCCGGAAAGCAGCGTGAAGAGCGGGTCTTCCCCCTCGGGAGCGAGCCGACGGCGGCCGGTCGGTTCGCGAAGCCCCACCAGCGCGATCAGGCCGCCGACGATCACCAGACCCAGCGCCAGCCAGAGCGTGGCGTACGCGCCGACTCTCGGCACGGATTCGCTCGCGAACAGCGAGCCCAAGGTCGGCAAACCGCCGGTGAAGGCGAACCAGAACCAGCCGACCGCCGTCCCCAGCCGGGCGCGGGGCGTCGCCGCCGTAACCCAGACGAGGAACCCGAACGCGAACAGCGGGTAGCCGAACCCGCGCAAGGTGTAGAACAGGAAGATGGCCGGGTAGCTGTTCGGGGCCACCCCGAACAGCAGGAGCGCCGCCTGGAAGACGATCCAGACTCCCAGCCCGACCGCCATCACCCGGCGCGGCCCCCAGAGGTCCGAGAGCGCCCCGGAGAGCCAGGCCGCGACCGCCGCCGTCAGGCCGTAGCCGGTGAAGACCATCGCCACGCTTTGCTCCGAGAACCCCCGGTCGACCAAATACCGCGAGAGGTAGCCCGACTCGACGCCGTCGCCGATCATGAACAGCAACAGGCCGACGTAGCCCCAGGCCAGCGGCGGGTAAATCCCAATGCGGTCGATGAACGAGGCCCGCGCGCGGTCGACTTCGTCGGTGAGCGGCATCATCAAATACTTCCCCTAACGTGACGTGGATCAGCCGGCTTCGCCTACCAGTCTGCCGTCAGGATCGGCCGTTCTCCAGTGTCCAGGGCCCCCCGGGCCCGAACAATTCGTCCATCGCCGAGTCGAAGACGCCGAGGCGCCTGGCGAAATCGAGCACGGTGAACCGGCGCCGGATGTAATAGGCTTGCTCGAAGCTCACGCGCAATCGCTCGCGCGAGATCCCGATCTGCTCGGGCCGCGAGGGACAACCGGCCGCTTCCAGCATCGCGCGCGCATTCCGGTACGGCGCGAGGTGCCGATTCAGCCGGTCGCGGAGCGCCGGCCAACCGTCGCGCAGGCGTTCGAGCTGCGCGCGGATCGCCTCGGGGGTCGGCTGCTTCGCCGCCGTCTCCTCGCGCGCCTTCGCGGCGAGTTCCCCCTCGCCGAACAACTCCGTGATCCGCGCCTCGACGTGTTCCGTCGACGGCCAGGCCGCCGTCGCGGCGTCGACGTCGATGCGGCCGAGGTCCCGCCGCAAGAGGACCTCGTAAAGCTCCAGCGACGCCAGGGTCCCGATCCCGACCTTGAATCCGTGCGACGGAGCGACGCCGTTGTGGGTGTGGTGCTGCATGTCCCAGAGGTGGCTGAACTGGTGGTCGGCCCCCGAGGCGGGGCGGCTCGACCGGGCGGCTTGCATCGCGAAGCCGCTCATCATCAGCCCGACGGTCAGACGCCGGAGCGTCTCCGGCTCGGACCGGGCGACCCCGACCGGCGACTCGACCCAGGACGGCAGGAATTCCTGCACGGTGGCCCAGACCTGGGAGTCGATCGGCTCCTCCCCCGCGGCGTCGGCCACGATCCAGTCGGCCCCGGCGGCCCCTTTGGCAAGCAGGTCCGCATAACCCGATGCGTTCAGGCCCTCCGGCGCCGGCGCGATCACGTCGAGGTCGGCCAGAACGGCCCGGGGAGCGGGACAATCGAACGTCTGCTTCGAGCCCCGATAAGTGATCGAGGCCCCGTAGGCCGTGTAACCGTCCATCGAGGCCGCCGTGGCGACCGCCAGGTAGGGCCGGCCGAGACGGTGCGCGACCAGCTTGGTCAGATCGTTGATCGTGCCCGACCCCACGGCCACGGGGACGGCCTCGATCGACCCGAGCGCGCCCTGCAACCGCTCAACGAACCCGTGTTCGGCGTGGACGTCCGAACCGAACAGGAACGGCTCGCCGCAGACGACCCCCGCGCGGCGGAGACGCTCCAGGACGTCCCGGCCCGCCGCCGCGAACGTCCGGTCGTCCGCCACCACGACCGCCGAAACGTCGCCGAACGCCGATGCAAACACGCGCGCGACGTCTTGACGCGCGCCGCGGCCGACGGTGAGGAACCGCGTGTCGCGGGCCGCGGCCAACGCCCGATCGAGCAGCCGTTCTTCCTCAACAGACAAGGATGATCCCATCGCGGCCGTTCCCCTCCCCTTCGATAATCGCCTGGCCGTTTAACGAACAATGAGCACCAGTGTACCCGCGCGGCGACCATCCCGCTTCCAAACGTCCGCCTCCCTCGGTCCTTGCCTCGCCGAGGCGTGGATGACCGCGGCGGGCGGGGCGTTCGGACGCCGCCGCCCGCAGCCTCCGAGATCGTCGTCCCCCCTCTCGTTGGGAGGGTAAGCGTCTTATAAGTGGGTGGACGGTCAGGCGGCAAGGGGGGGCGTCCC
>CALCIC010000260.1 GCA_937907405.1 uncultured Isosphaeraceae bacterium
GAGCCGTCGACGAGCACGCCCAGCGTCCCCACGTCGACCATCTCGTGGACGTGCTTGGGGATCGGCTTGCCGTCGCGGCCGAGGATCGGCTTGCCCTTCTCGTCCTCGAAGTCCGCGGGTTCGCCGTCCTTCATCGCCCGACGAACCACGTACACCTTCTTTTGGCCCTGGTCCGACGTGATCGCCTCCTCGCGAACCATCACCGCCGGATGGGGGTCGCCGATCGGCAGT
Source organism: uncultured Isosphaeraceae bacterium (assembly GCA_937907405.1). GTDB lineage: Bacteria > Planctomycetota > Planctomycetia > Isosphaerales > Isosphaeraceae > Paludisphaera. The sequence continues at coordinate 232 of CALCIC010000260.1, forward strand.
TTGATCCGGACGAACAGCCCCGGCGTGAAAATCCCCGAGGGGTTGTCGAGCTTGGCTCGAAATCGGAGGGTGCCGGTGCTCAGATCGACCCGGTTGTCGGTGAAGTCCACCAGCGCGCGGTGCGGATAGTCGACCTCGTCCGCCAGGCTCAATTGGATCGGAACCTCGCTCTCGCTCCGCGCGTCGACCTTCCCTTCCTTGATCAGCCGCCGGATCTTGAGCATCGCCTGCTCGTGAACGTCGAAATAGACGTACATGGGGTCCTGGCTGACGATCGTGACCAGGGGGGTCTCGTCGGCCTTCACCAGATTGCCCGGATCGATGAGCCGACGGCCGAGGCGGCCGCTGATCGGCGCGACGACCCGCGTGAACTCGAAGTTCAACGCGGCCAGGTCGTAATTCGCCTTGGCCGTCCCCACGGCCGCGGACGCCTCGGCGCTGTCGAAGTTGTAGCGGTCGTATTCCTCGCGGCTGATCGACATCCCTCGGTCGTACAGCACCTTGGCCCGTTGCAACTCGTTGTTCGTCCGCTGGGCGCGGGCCTCGGCCTGCTGGTTGGCGGCCTTGGCCCGATCAAGTTCCGCCTGGAACGGCCGGGGGTCGATCTGGAACAGGACCTCCCCCTTCTCGACGTGCTGCCCGTCCTGGAAGTAGACCTGATTCATGTAGCCGGAGACCCGCGAGGTCACCTGGACCGACATGATCGCTTCCGTCCGCCCGGGGAACTCCTCGTGGTCGATCACCTGCCGCATGATCGGCCGCGAGTACAGCACCACGTCGGGCGGCTTGACGGGACGAGCGGCGGCGTCGGACGCCGCGCCGCATCCCGATACGGCCGCGCAGGCAATCAACGCCAGGGCGGCGGATAGGCGACGATCCATGGTGCTTGATTCTCCCATTGAAAGCACGTTTCAACGTCCAAAGGGGGGGAGGCGTGATCGAACTCAGCTCGAAGGCGGGGGCGAGGGGGCGGAGGCCGCGGCCTCCGCCGGCTGGGGGTTTTCGCGGAACGGTCGACCCGTGATCGACTCGTCCAGGACGCGCGCCAGGACCTCGCGCGAGCGACGACGCCCGCGCTCGGCGTCGGAGAGAATGCCGTGGAAGACGACGTCCAGGATGTCCCCGGCCTGCTCGGAGACCGGCTTGACCTGGCCGGCGAAGTAATTCGTGAACATCGTCCCGTAAATCACGTTGCCGATCACGTCGGTGATCCGCTCGACCGGCACGTCCCGAATCCGCCCCTCGGCGATCAGCCGGGCGTAAAGCGACTGCCACCGCCGGACGCTCACGTCGCGATGCTCGAAGTACGTGGGACGCTTCCGATCCTTGAACTGGGCGCGCTCCTGGATCAACATCTCGACGTACTCCGGATGCTCCGAGAAGAACGTCAAAAACGCCATGATGCCGCGGGCGACCTGCTCCAGGCCCTCTTCCACTCCCGCGATGTTGGCCATGATCTGGTCGTGCATCTTCCGCATCACCCGATCCACGGCGGCGAGAAAAAGCTCGCGCTTGCTCGGAAAATGGCGGTAGATCGTCCCCTTGCCGACCCCCAAACGATCGGCGAGCGTTTGCGTGATCGCGTCCGAAAAGCCGTTCTCGGCAAAGAGTTCCGTCGCCGTACGGAGGATCTCCTCACGCCGCGATTCAACCTCCTCGCGGGAACAGCACCGTCTCGTCTTCTTGTCGGACGCCGAATTCATGAATCTATCCTAATCCCGGACTGACCGGTCAGTCCAGAACTTTCTACGGAACTTGTTGCTCCAGGGCGAGCGTCTCGAAAGTGGGTGGGAAACCTCGTCCAACAGAGGCGGTTGATG
>CALCIC010000261.1 GCA_937907405.1 uncultured Isosphaeraceae bacterium
CCTCGGGATCGCGATCCCGCGGCTGTTCGTTGAAGTGGCATCTTCCTGCCCCTCGTACGGCGGTTGGTTCAACAGCATCGGCGACGACTACCAGAGCCACGTCCATCTCCTCTCGATCAACGCAGCCTTTCGAGAGGCGGGACTGGCGGCCCGCTACGTCCTGCTGAATCACGGTCATGACGGGGACTGCGACGCCTGGGACACGGAGGGCCAGCGGCAGGAGGGCGAATTGCCAATCGTTTATTTCAACTATGACGAGGATGACCGCGTACTCCGTGGCATCAAGCTTTCGGCAACGTGTTTCGCCGACTATATAGACAATCTGGTGCGAGCGAAGGCGCCTAGATGTCCGGTGAAAAGTCTGAGACGTCACGCCAAGCGAATTCTTACCGCGAATGGCGGATCGGCCCCTGCATAAGGCGTTCGGCAAGAGGAATTCTCCCCGACCGTTCGCTGTTCGTCCCACGGCGAACAACCCTCGCTCGCGCTTCGGGCTTGTATACGGCTCGCGATCGGCCCGATACGAGCCCGAAGCGCGAGCGAGGGTTTTCTCTCCACCCCGCCCAGTCGGCGAAGAAACGGCGGGTACAATTCCACACACCGAACGCCTAATAGCTCTCACCGTAGCGGCCCTGGCGCCGTCGCGGCGGGGAACGGTTACAGTAGAGATCCTTTCGCTTCGCGTTCCAGTTCCTCGATGATCGCCTCGTTGGCCTCGGGGAAGCGGTACGCGCGCAGTTCCTCAGCCTTCACCCAGCGGCATCGGTGCTCGGACGGCGGCTCGGCGGCGAGGTCGATCGGCGTACAGTCGAAGAAGTGGAGTCTCACCAGGCCGTGCGGGTAGGCGTGTTCGATCACCCGGCGGAGCGCGCCGACGGCGACTTGCAGGCCGGTCTCTTCGAGGCATTCGCGGGCGGTGGTCTGTTCGAGGGTCTCGCCGGGCTCGCACTTGCCGCCGGGGAACTCCCAGTAGCCGGCGTAGACGGTCCCCTCGGGGCGGACCCGGATCAAGAACCGATCCCCGCGGCGGATGATCCCGATGCCCCCGAGGATCGGTCCTGATTCCGTCTTCCCGGCGCCAGGCTCAGGCATGACCGGCCTTGGCCTGCTCGATGGCGCGGCCGGGCGAGCCCATGGCGTTGTAGCCGCAATCGACGTGGAGGACTTCACCGCTGATCCCGGAGGCGAGGTCCGACAGCAGGAACATGCCCGATGCGCCGACTTCCTCGCGGGTGACGTTCCGCTGCATGGGGGCGACCGCCTCGTACAGTCCCGCGAGCTGGTCGAAATCGCCGACGGCCGACGCGGCGAGCGTCTTCACCGGCCCGGCCGAGAGGGCGTTGACCCGAATTTTCTTGGGGCCGAGGTCGTAGGCGAGGTACTTGACCGAGGCGTCGAGCGCGGCCTTGCAGACGCCCATCATGTTGTAGCCGGGGACGACCTTTTCGCCGCCGAAGTAGGTGAGCGTGAGGATCGAGCCTCCTTCGGTCATGACGGGGGCCGCGTGGTGGGCGACGGCGGCCAGCGAGTAGACGCTGACGTCCATCGCCGTCTTGAAGCCCTCGCGGCTGCAATCGGCGAACGCGCACTTCAGGTCGGCGAGCGGGGCGAAGGCGATCGAGTGGAGGACGAAATCGAGCGATCCGTAGGTCTGCTTGGCTTCCTCGAAGACCCGTGCGACGTCCTCGTCCTTCTGGACGTCGCACGAGGTGATCAGCCTGGCGCCGACAGGCTCGGCCAGCTTCCGCACCCGCCGTTCCATCTTGTCGCCGGGCAGATGGGTGAAGCCGACTTCCGCCCCCTCGTCGAGCAGCCTGCGGGTAATCGCCCAGGCGATGCTGAAATCGTTGGCGACGCCCAGCACCATGCCCTTTTTCCCGGAAAACATCCCCATCGTCGGTCCCTTTCGGCTCGTTCGAAATCGCAAGATCGCGCGGGTTCATCGACCCGGGCGCAGCATAGTACAATAACCGGAGCAGCAACCCCGCTCAACGTCCAGTTTTCCGCCGGAGTACGACGATCGTGATGGAATCGGGCGCCGACGCGGTCGCCGTGCCGCCGAATCGAAGACCCCGCGAACGGCTGACGTGGCTGGCCGTCGGAGTCGGCCTGGCGCTGCGGGTCTGGGAGTATTCCAGCCTCCGCGAGCTCTACATGGACGAGGCCGCGCTGCTCAAGAACCTGGTCGGCGTACCGATCCTCGACTTCGGTCACGTCCTCAGCCAGGACCAGCTCGCGCCGCCGGGCTTCTTGGTCGTCGAGCGGACGATCCTCCGCCTGCCGCTCGACCTCCTGGCGGCGGGCCGGTTGTTTCCGCTGCTTTGCGGCCTGGCCGCGATGCTCCTGGTCGTCCCCCTGGCCCGGCGGTACGTCGACCCCCGGGCCGTGCCGATCGCCGCCTGGCTGCTGGCCCTGTCCGACCACCTGATCTACTATTCGGCCGAGATCAAGCAATACTCGTGCGACCTCGTCCTGGCGATGGCCGCGCTCCGGCTCGCGATCCCTCCCGAAGTCGACCGGCCGTCGCCCCGACTGGTCTGGGCGCTGGCGATCCTCGGCGTGGTCGCGCCCTGGTTCTCGTATCCGGTCGTCTTCGTGCTGGCGGCGGTCGGCTTCCACTGGATCGGCCGTCGGGCCCTCGCCCGCGATTGGCGCGGGGCCGGACTGGCGGTCGGCGTCTGCGGCGCCTGGCTGATCAGCTTCGTCGGCTGCTTCGCGGTCTCGCACATGATCGTCAGCAAGCGCGACTTCCTCTGGGTCTGGTGGAACTTCGCGTTCCTGCCGATCCCGCCCCGCTCGACGACCGACGTCCGCTTCGTGGCCGAAACGCTTGCGAACGTGTTCATCAACCCGGGAAGCCTGCTGACGCCGTTCTCGTTGCCGGTGACGGCGGCCCTGGCCTGCGGACTGGCGCTGATCGGCTGCGGGTCGCTCGGTCGACGCTGGCCGGGGGGGCTGTTCTTGCTGCTCGCTCCTCTCGTCTTCGCTTTGGCCGCGTCGGCGTTGCGGCAGTATCCGTTCCACGGCCGGTTGATCCTCGCGCTGGTGCCGACCTATCACCTGCTGCTGGCCGAGGGGATCGCCGCCGTCGGCCGGTTCACGCACCTGGGGGCGACGCTCTTCCTGGCGATCGTGTTCATCGGCGGCCAGGCGTCGGACATCGCCTGGAACCAGTTCGTCATGTCGAATAGCCGGAACCGGCCGTTCGACACCCACGGCGACCTCAAGAACGACCTGCTCGACTACCTCGACGACCACCGCCGGCCGAAGGACGAACGACGACGATGAGTCACGAGGAGGCCACGGAACCGGAGTTGCGCGACCTGCTCAACGGCCTGGCGATGGTGCTGACCGTGATCGCGGCGACGCTCCTCCGCGCCCGGCGGCTCGGCGGATCGAACTTCTGGTACGACGAGGTCGTGACCATGCGGCTGGCCGAGACGCCGACGATCGGCGAGCTGCTCAAGCTGCTGTTCCAGATCGACGCCACCCGCGCGCCCTTGCATCCGTTGATCCTTCAAGACTGGCTCGTCGTGTTCGGGAACTCGGAGACGGCGGGACGATCGCTGAGCGTCGTCCTCGGTGTGGCGACGGTCGTCCTGCTCTACTTTTTAGGCCGCCTGGCGTTCGACGAGGCGACGGGCCGGTGGGGGGCGTTCCTGAGCGCGTTCAGCCCGCTGATGGTGTATTACTCGCGCGAGGCGCGGAT
>CALCIC010000262.1 GCA_937907405.1 uncultured Isosphaeraceae bacterium
CGGCTCGTTCCTGTGCAGCTCCAACTACTGCACCAACTACCGCCCCAGCGCCCGCCACGGCACCGCCACCGACTCCGGCATGTCCCACCTGGGCTTCCGATGCGCCAAGAGCCCCGAGGGGGCGAAGTAAGATCAAGAGCAACCAATGTTTCTAGTGCGGCGGACACCCGAGAATACCAGCCCGACGCGCAAGCGAGGGAACGAGTTACTCGGCCGGCGCGGAACTCGACGACATTCCCAAGGCTGTCCCCTCGCTTGCGCGTCGGGCTGATACTTCGAGGAGCGATCGACATGAAGAACGATTCGACCCGGAGGGCGTTCATGCGCGACACATCCCTGGCCGCCGCGGCGATCGGTTCGCTGGCGTCCGCATCCGCGGCCTCGGCGAAGGCCGACGGCGGCGGCGCTGGAACGGCGTACCTCTGCGTCACCTGCGGGATGCAGTACCCCGAGTCGGCCAAGCCGCCGGAGAACTGCCCGATCTGCGACGACGAGCGGCAGTACGTCCCCCCCGAGGGCCAGCAGTGGACCACGCTCGACGAGCTACGGAAGACGCATAAAAACACGATCAAGCAAGAGGAAGAGAATCTCTGGTCGATCAACGCCGCGCCCAAGGTGGGCATCGGCCAGCGCGCGTTCTTGATCCAGACGCCCAGGGGGAACGTGCTCTGGGACTGCCTGGCCCTGATCGACGACCCGACGGTCGCGCGGATCAAGGAGCTGGGGGGGATCGCCGAGATCGCGATCTCGCATCCCCACTACTACACGACGATGATCGAGTGGAGCCGCGCCTTCGGCGGCGCGCCGATCCACATCCACGAGGCCGAGCGCGAATGGGTCCTGCGCCCCGACCCGTGCGTCAAGTTCTGGTCCGGCGAGAAGCAGACGATCCTCGGCGACCTCCCGCTGATCCGCACCGGGGGCCATTTCGAGGGCTATCAGGTGCTCCACTGGCCGGCCGGGGCAGGGGGGAAGGGGGCGCTCATGGCGGGCGACCAGCCGCAGATCTGCATGGACCCCAGGCAGGTCAGCTTCATGTGGAGCTACCCCAATTACATCCCCCTGAACGCATCTACGATCCGACACGTCATGAGTTGTTTGGATCCGTTGGAGTACGACCGGATCTACGGCGCGTTCGTCGTCCGGGGCAAGGGGATCGTCCCCACCGGCGGCAAGCAGGTCGTCAGGCGCTCGGCCGCCCGCTACCTGAAGGCGATCCACGGCTAATCGGTCCAGAAGGGTTTTCATGTACGATCCGACGACGGTCCCACTCTCCTGCCGGATTCCCGAGGCGGTGAAGCGGGCGCTCGACGACCGGCGGCGGACGTCGGGCGAGACGGTCGACGCGATCGTCGAGCGGGCGCTCGTCGAGCACCTTCAGGCCGGCTGGAGCACGCTGTTCCAGGTCTCGACCGCCGGCGCGCTGGTGGAGGGGGTCCACGAGGGGGCGGTCAGCGTCCACTTCCTGAAGCGGCACGGCGACCTCGGCCTGGGGACGTTCACGAACCTCGACGGCGAGATGGTCGTCGTCGACGGCCATTGCCATCAGGTCCGCTCGGACGGCTCGGTCCGCGAGGTCGACGACGCGGAGCGCAGCCCTTACGCCGTGCTCACCCGGTTCAACCCCGACGCCCCGATCGCGCTGGGGGCGTGCTCGGGGGTCGCCGACTTGCATAAGCGGCTGGACGCGCGGCGGACGACCGACAACCTGTTCTACGCCTACCGGATCGACGGCCTGTTCGAGTTCGTCCGGACCCGGGCCGTGCCGAAGGTCGAGGAGGGGACCCGGCTGCTGGCGGCGGCGGCCAAACAGCCGGAGTTCGACTTCCACGACGTCCGGGGCACGCTCGTCGGCTTCTGGTCGCCGGGCTACGTCAAGGTGCTGACCGTCCCCGGCTACCACTTCCATTTCCTGACCGAAGACCGCAAGGCGGGGGGCCACCTGCTCGACTGCCGGGCCGACGACCGCGCCCTGACCGCCCGAATCGAGCGCGAGGCGAACCTCCGCATCGCGCTCCCCGAGACCGCGGCGTTCCTCAAGGCCGACCTCTCCCGCGACGGCTCCGCCGAGCTCGACCAGGCCGAGAAGCAGAAGGGGGACCGCAAGCCGGAGCCCGGCAAGTCCTAAAACCATCAGCTTCGATTTAAGTCACGGATGCCTTGTGCGGTCCCCGGACTCTGCGACAATCGAGGGCGCAGGGGCTTTGGATAAGGGTCGGCTCGGGATTTGCGTTCCGATTCGGGCGGACGCCGGACGCTGGATCGTTCGATCCGCGCGGCTTCAGCCGACTCCACTTCTCATCGCGCGAGGACGTCATCATGAGTACCGAAGTCGTGGTCGACAGGGCGGCGTTTCGGAGGAGCCTGAGGCACGAGCTGGAGGCGATCCGGGGGCGGTGGATCTGGCTGGTGATCCTGGGGATCGCGATGGTCGTCTTCGGCACGGCGGCGATCGCCGCGCCGTTCATCGCGTCGCTCGCCACGGCGTTCACGCTCGGCGTCCTGCTGCTGTTGGGGGGCGGAACCCAGCTTGTGGGGGCGTTCTGGACCCGCGACTGGAGCGGGTTCTTCCTGGTGCTGCTGATGGGGGTGCTTTACATCGTGGTGGGCCTGCTGTTCCTCAACCGGCCGGTCGAGGCGCTTGAGGCGATGACGCTGCTCCTGGCCTGCGGGCTGATGATCGGCGGCTTGTTCCGGGCGATCGGGTCGATCTCGTACCAGTTCCCGCAGTGGGGATGGATCTTCGTCAGCGGCCTGGTCGAGCTGGCGTTGGGGGTGATGATCTGGATGCAGTGGCCGTACGCGTCGTTCTGGGTCGTCGGCCTGTTCGTCGGCATCGACATGGTCTTCAGCGGCTGGACCTGGATCATGCTCGGCCTGCGGCTCAAGCACCTGGGGAGCCACATCGGCCACCACCACCCGCCCCGCGAGAGCGTTCCGCCGCCGGCCCAGGCGTGAGGAGTGATGGGCCGCTCGGTCAGCCGCGCGTCGTCTTCGGCTTCGACGCGCGGATGCGAGCGAGCGTAGTTTGGGGGTCGAACGACCCCGACTCGCCCCGGTCGACTTGCTCGGCGGCGGCCGAAACGTCACGGCGGAGCAGGTCGAGCTTCGCCGCGCGGTCGCCGATCACGTAATCGAGAAACATGAGCGCGGCGAATGCGTCCCTGGAACCGGTCGCGGGGTCGCCGCCCGAGAACGGCGCCAGGGCCGTCGTCCCGTCGCGGAGGTGGATCGCGACGCTCTCAACGTCAAGCGATTTCTCTCCCCCCTCCAACGTCACTTATAGACCGCGACGCCGGGGATCTCCTTCTTGAGCTTCTCGACGGCTTCGGGGGTGACCTTGGTGCCGATCAGGTAAACGGATTTCAGACTCTTGACGTCCTTGATGGCGTCGAGGCCGGCGTCGGTGACCTCGGTCTTGCTGAGGGCGAGGACTTGCAGCGCCTTCAGGTCCTTGAGCTGGGCAAGGCCCTTGTCGCCGACCTTGCTGGAGGTCAGGAAGAGCATGGTCAGGCCGGAAAGGCCCTTGAGGTGCTCGAGCGCGGCGTCGGTGACCTGGGGGCTCATGATCGTGATCGCGGTGAGCCCCGGCAGGTCCTTCAAGGGGGCGATCGCGGCGTCGCCGACCTCGCCGTTGTCGATGTAGACGACCTGGAGGTTGGGCACGTTCTTGAGGAGCGCCATGCCTTCCTTGTCGCCCGACCACTTCTTGAGGATGTTGACCGTCGCGACCTCCTTGCCGTCCTTCCCCTTGTCGACGCTCACCGACGCGCCCAGCTTCTCCAGCTCAAGCGTCGCCACCTTGAGCTTCAATTCCCCGACCTCCTTCTGAAGCGCGCCGATCTGCTCCTTGAGCTTCGCCGGATCATCGGCCGGAGGAGCGGGAGCGGGGGCCGGAGCGGGCTTGGGCTCTTCCTTCTTCGGCTCTTCCTTCTTGGCTTCAGGCTTCTTGTCGTCCTTCTTGGGCTCTTCCTTCTTGGGCTCTTCCTTCTTCGGCTCTTCCTTCTTGGCTTCGGGCTTCTTGTCGTCCTTCTTGGGCTCTTCCTTCTTCGGCTCTTCCTTCTTGGCTTCAGGCTTCTTGTCGTCGAGCGCGGGGCGGGCGAAGGTGGAGGGGGCGAGGACGAGGGCGAAGGCCGTCGTCAGGAGGAGGGTCGTCCGAGAGAGCGGGCTGCGATCGTCGTTGAGCGTCATGGCGGGAACTCCCTGGTTCAGCTTCGTCAGGCGGTCTCTTCACCTTAACTGAGGGGGCGGGGGACTGCAACGCGCCCTAGCTCGGGGGACGCGCCTCGTCACGCACATCTTGTCCCCCTGTCCAGGATCTTCTCTACATCGATCTACATCGAACGCCACAGGATTTCGCCAAGCCTATACATACGCAACCTCTTACAGCCACGGGGCTTACGGCACACAACCCGGCCTGACCGCCATAATTATGTAATCCTTGTCGGTGTAAGAATTTGCGACGATCCACCGTTCCTACCGGCGGGCCGGGCAATGTCTAATCCGGATCTCCCACGGGCGGCTTAGATATAACCCACCTCGCCCACCGGGTTGTACCTTCGGAATCGACCAAGCCCTGCCGACGCATCCCTTGAAGCAGGTTCGTCACGAACGTCTTCTTCTGACGTTCGTCCAGGGCGTCGGAGAGCTTGTCGAGCAGCAGCCCGTCGATCTCCTCCCGGTTGGCAGCTCCGAACTGTTTCAGGTAATTCAGCACCAACCTCTTGTAATGGTCCTTGTCGAACGCCCGGTTGCGGATGTATGCCGCACGGTCTCCCGTCACCTCGGCGATCTTCGCCGAGACGAACAGATTGGGACGGCGACCTTCGACGAGTCGCTTGGCCTTCAAGGACTTCAACTCGTCGTCCGTGACCGGCACCTTCTTCTGCACCTTGTCGAGGGCGATCACATCCATCAGCTGGAGGTCCGTCTGGGTCATCAGGATGCGGGTGTAGTTCTCGTCGAGCACCTTGCCGATGATTCGCACCGCCACACGCTGGGGGTCGCTCAGGTCGTAGTCGGGGAGGGGGAAGAACCGCTTCCGTTGCTCGTTGAACATCCGCCTGATGCCGCTGCCGATGGTGTCGATCATGTTCAGGTTGACCATCGCAGCCGACAGGAAAGGGTTGCGGTAATTCTCCTGGGGCGCGTCTTGTTCGATCGCACGCTCCACGGTCTCCGGGATGAAATGGCCGAGGTTCGTCAGCAGGATTGATTCTGGATATTCCACAATGTTGATCCGACCGACCCGGCTGTAGTCCTGGTGCGCTATGCAGTTATGCAAGGCTTCTCGGATGACCCAGGAATCATACTTGGTGATTTCCGTCGGGAACAGGCGGTCGTTCTGGAGGTAGCGGTAGTTGAGGTTGCGGATCATGGCGTAGGCGGCCTCCACGTTCGCCAAGAACGGCGGGCCGAAATGCCGGTAGTCGAGTTCGATCCCGCCGGCGTCCTTGAGTATCCAGGCGATCCGGGCCACGCCGGGCGGGAGGAAGTGCTCGGACTCCTCCCTCCCGAGGAGGGTGACGGCCGTGCGGGTGATCTTCCCGCCGATGCAGACCTTGGCCTTGTTCAGGAACGTGGCGTCGTCCCAGTGATCCATCTCGGGGGCGTGCCTGGGGTTCTTGCCCCGGTACTGCTGGCGTGCGAAGGCGACGGCCGCCGGGTCCAGATCGTCGAGGGTCGCATCGGGGCAGAGGTGGGCCGACCAGTCGTCCTGGACCTGTCGCCGGATCCGCTCGACCTCCTGGATGCCGAGCGGCACGTGTGATTCGCCATCACGACCGTACCAGTGTCCCTTCCAGGACGTCGGTATTCCACGCAGGGCGGCGGGGATCTGGAACATCACGACCCGGCCCGTCGTGGTGGCGAGTTCGTAAATCTCCTCGAAGGTCAGACCGTTGTTCGTCTGCTTGGCGACTTCGTGCTTGAGGGCGTCCAGGTCACGCCGCTGCGGGCGATACTGGGAACCCACGATCGGGCGGGGGATCGGCTGATCCTTGATGCCGAAGACGAGCCATCCGTACTCCTGCCCCTTGAGGTTGGCCTCGTTGCTCAGCGCCGAGAAATACCGTCCAAGGTCGTCGAAGTCGTAGTTTCGCTTCGCCTCCTTGAACTCGACCCACTCGACCTCCGCGGGGAGGAACAGGAATCCCGAGAGCTTGGCGCGAAGTTCGGCGTCGGTGAAGAGCATGGCAGTTCCAAGAACGTTACTCGTCCCCGGCCTCCTCGTCCGCCGCCGCCGTCTGGATGTCCTTGAGCGTTCCGCCGTCCTTGTCCTTCCACGCATGATCTTGATGCGTGGTCACAGGGTTTCGCGCCCATGGGATTCAGGACTCGCGTCCCGGGGTCGAACCACGGCGTCACGACAGCAGGAATTCCAGGTCGTCGCGGGTGAGGGTGGAGATCACGCGGTTGTCGGCGTTGAGGATGGCGTCGGCGAGGTCGCGTTTCTTCTGCTGGAGTTCGAGGATCTTCTCCTCGACGGTGTCGCGGCAGATCAGGCGGTAGGCGAAGACGT
>CALCIC010000263.1 GCA_937907405.1 uncultured Isosphaeraceae bacterium
TGCGAACGCGCTGGGCGGCCCATGCCTGAGCCAAGGCGTGCTCGACCTCCCGTTCGAGCTCTTCAGCCTGGACATCGTCGATCGTGACGCCGGACTGCCGAAACCGGGCGACGACGTCTTTGGCTTCCGTGAGAAAGATGGATTGAACGGTAGCCATTTGACCGCCTCGCGCCTCGCGTGTTCCATCCGACGTGAAAGCGTCGAATGCGAAGGAGATCGCCCCCTCGTAACAGTTGGAAAAACTACGACTCGATCCTGAGTTCAAATCTAACTCACGGTCAGATCGTCATCAACCGATTGACGAACTCTTCACAGTCTCCGCCAGCTCGCGCCGTCGGCTTTCACCAGGCGGTCGGCGGCCTCGGGGCCCCAGCTTCCGGCGACGTACGAGTCGGGCGGGGGGGCGTCGGGGAGATTCCAGGCGTCGAGGATCGACGTGATGAACCGCCAGGCGTTCTCGACCTCGTCGGTGCGGGTGAACAGCGTGGGGTCGCCGAGCATCACGTCGAGCAGCAGACGCTCGTAGGCTTCCGGAGGGGGCGCCGCGAACGCCGTCCCATAGCGGAAATCCATCCGAACCTCCTGGAGCCGCCGACGCGAGCCGGGGATCTTGGCGGCGAACGTCAGGCTGGCCCCCTCGTTGGGCTGAATCCGAAGCACGAGCTGGTTGCCCGCCGATTCGTCCTCGGACTCGGCGTCGGCGTCGAACAGCTCGGTCGGCGGCCGGCGGAACTGGATGGCGATCTCGGTGGCCCGCTTGGGCAGCCGCTTGCCGGTGCGGAGGAAGAACGGCACCCCCGCCCACCGCCAGTTGTTGAGCTGGAGCCGAATCGCCACATAGGGCGAGGTCCGGGAATCGGCCGCGACCCCCTTTTCCTGGAGGTAGCCGGGGACGTCCTCCCCCTCGATCGAGCCGGCGGCGTACTGCGCCCGGACGACGTTCTTGTAGACGTCCTCGGGCGACCACCGGGGGAGGGCCTGGAGGACCTTGACCTTTTCGTTCCGGACGGCGTCGGCCGAGAGGTCCACCGGCGGCTCCATCGCGACCAGCGACAGGAGCTGCATCATGTGGTTCTGGACCATGTCGCGGATCGCGCCCGCGGTCTCGTAATAGGCGCCTCGGCCCCCCGCCATGCCGACCTCCTCGGCGACGGTGATCTGCACCGACGCGACGTGGCGGCGGTTCCAGATCGGCTCGAAGATGCTGTTGCCGAACCGGAACGCCAGGATGTTCTGGACGGTCTCCTTGCCCAGATAATGGTCGATCCGGTACACCTGGCTCTCGTCGAGCACCCGGGCCGTCGACCGGCTCAGCGCCCGGGCGCTTTCCAGGTCGTGGCCGAACGGCTTCTCGATGACGACCCGGCTCCAGGGGGCGTCCTGCTGCCAGTCGTAGACCAGGCCGGCGCCGCCGAGCTGCTCCATGATCTGCTCGAAGAACTCGGGCGCGACGGCCAGGTAGAAGATCCGATTCCCCTTCGTGCCGTGGGTGCGGTCGAGGTCCTCAAGCTTCTTCTTGAGGTTGGCGAACGACTCGGCGTCGTCGAACGTGCCGGCGGCGAACACCAGCCGCTGGGCGAATTCGGGCCAGACCTGGGCGAAGTCTGGGCCGCCGTCCTTGGACAGCGACTTCTCGTACTCGCGGCGAAGGTCGTCGTCGGTCCAGTCGCGCCGGCCGAAGCAGACCACGGCGCATTCCGCCGGCAAGTTGCCGCCGCGATACAGGTTGAACAGCGCCGGGACGAGCTTGCGATGCGCCAGGTCGCCCGTCGCCCCGAAGAGGACCAGGGCGCAAGGCTCGGGCGCCCGGGACCGGGGCAACGCCTCCCGCAACGGGTTGGACTCGGGCGCGATGGTCGGCTCCGCCATGTTTTCCGGCTCTCCCGCGCAACCGCGGCAATACAAAGATTCATGCTGATCGGAATAACCCCCGACGCGCGGCCGATCGCCCCGCGCCGTCCGATTCTAGGACCCCGCCGCGCGGCCTTCAAGCCCGGCCGCGTTCGCGATCACAACGAGCGATCACGTTGCGCCGCCTTACGAATCCGGGGGCGAACCTCGTCGGGCTTCGACGCTCTTGATCAAACCGAGCACGCGATCGTTGGCATTTACTGCCGAGAGCTTCGTATCGGGATGCTTGTCGGCGAAAACCCGGAACAACTCGTCGGCGAAGGGAGGGTAAATCTCCTCGACCCCCTCGAAGTCGACCCAGACCTCACGGAACTCTTCAAGCCTCATTGCCATGCGTCGGGCTTCCGAACGCGACATGAAACCGACGTTGGCCTGCTTCGCCAGCTTCAAAATAAGCTGGGTCTTCGTGAATTCGTAGTCTTCCGAAGGAGGGGCGTACATATCAAACACCTCTGAAGGTTGACGCTCCGAATCGAGATTGATTTTCATGACGACCGTCGTCCCCCGAGTGACCTCGGCCCGAACGTCCGCCAACCATTTCCCCGCCGGCGATCGTGCAAGAACCCACTGATTCGCCAGAATGCTGAAGGAGTCGAAAAGCCTCGACACGAAAAAGACGCCAGTGCCCGAATGCTCGCTCGGGGCCGTCGTCACCTTGCCTTTGGACAGCTCGAAAACAGCTTGTCCGAGATCAGCCAGGCCGTAATGGCTTCTCACCTTCTCGAACAACCCTACTCCGTTGTCAACCACCATCAAGGTGAGCAGGTTCGCCTCGCTGTTGAAGTAGGCCGTGGCGTCAGCATTCCACCCTCCCGAATGGTCGATGGCGTTGTTCATCATCTCCAGGAAGCCGAATGAGCAGAGCTTCGCCACGTTAGTACGAAGGGGCGGAAGAGAAGGAGCGATGAACTTTTCCCAAACCTCGTCCTCCTCCGGTCCTGGACGCGCGATCGGGCTGACCGAGTGCATCGCCAACAGCTCGCCCAACGGCGTGATGTCCATCATCCCGTCTCCTTTAGCAAGATGTCACAGACTGCGGACGCTTAAGAAGATAGGAATGGCTTTCATAAACAGGGGCTAGATATCGATAGCGAAAGTGAGGATCGAGTCGACTGTCCCCCTCATGATCCCGCACGCGAGCCTACCGGGATCAAGCGGAGGCAGGGATGGGTGGAGCGGTCGAGGCGTAGGGCCTGAGACGCAGGCGGGGGCGCATCGTTACTTGAATCCAGTATACGACGATGTCGAGCTTACGTCACGGAATGTTCACCTCACACGTCACATCCCGCCCGGCGTCGACGTCGGCGTCGTAGAGCAGGTGGTCGGATCGGGGAGGCGCGGCTTTTTTAGACCGGCGAGACCGAGCCTGCCCCAAGGATCGCTTCAGCATTCCAACGATCGAATAGGTGATCACGGAAATGATGAGACAGCCGGCGAAGGACTCAGCAAACGTCCGGTGCTTGTCTCCGGACATGGCCACCAACGTCCCCATATAAATGATGGAGAAGGCGTCCTCGGGACGTCGGCTGACGAGGTGGTAGCCTCCCCAGGCGAGCAGCACCCCCAAGGCTGCACCTGTCGTGCCGATCAAGGCTGAGGCGATATCGTTCCCCTCGAATAATCCGGCGACGGTCGAGACGACGACCATGGCGATCATGGCCGCAAAAACCCCCAGCCAGATCCTGACCTCCGAGACCTGCTTCGTGGGCTTGTCTCCCGAATTGAGTCGCATGGCCGAGCCGCTCATCATCCAGCCCCCGTCTGCTCGCGTCGAGAACCCGACCGTTCGACAAGCCGACGACCTCACCTGATTGATTATTCATCATTCCGAGGCTCGGAATCCATGCGTTCGAAATTGCACCACGCATCGTCGGGCTTGTAGAGTGATTCGTGCGCCTTCCCGACGTCCGAAACGATCCGCCGCGACCTTCAACCGAGAAACCCACGATGCTCCGATCTGGATCGCACCGGACGGTTCCATTCCAGATGCTCCTCTTCGGCCTGGTCTTGATCGGGGCCGAGGCGTATCAGGAGGCGGGCCGGCAGGCGGCGGAGTTCGCCGTGAAGGGGTCGCTGCAGAAGCTCTTGATCCAGATCCCCGCCGGGCTGATCGCGGTGTTCGTCGCCTCGCGGTTCATCGACTTCGACGTCGACCCGCTCCACGTCATCGCCCTGAAGATCGCCGGGATCATGGTGCTCGCCGAGGGGGTGGCTTGCTGGGTCCAGGTCCCGTTCTTCAGCATGATGGCCGAGCTGACGGTGATGGTCGTCGGGTTCTTCTGGCTGTTCGAGCTGAGCAAGTGGGAGACCTATTTCCTCGTCCTGCTCAATTTCGCGGCCCTGTTCGGCACCCGTTACGTGGTCGACAACTACCTGTCGTCGCCGAGGTCGTACTGGTCGCAGGCCGCCCGCAACGCCCGGCGCAACCCCAACCCCCGCGCGCACAACCGAAGCTCGGGGGGCCTGATCCGGATCGACTGAGGGATGACTCGGTTCCATTCGGGCGCGGATATGCAACAATCAAAATCGGCGGCGACGGCGATGATGTCGAGGGATTGAGGCGGACCAATGAGGCGGCTGATCGACGGGCATCTGGATCTATCGTGGAACGCGCTGGGGTGGAATCGGGACGTCACGCTCGACCTCGACGCGATGAACCGATCGGAAGCGGGAGTGACCGACCATCCGGGACGGGGGCATGCGACGACGACCCTCCCGGAGATGCGCCGGGGGGGGATCGCGGTCTGCCAGGCGACGTTGCTCGCCCGGGCCAAGCCCGACGACCCCCGAGGGGGCCAGACGCTCGCCCGCATGACGCTCGATTCGTGCTGTCAGGAGATCGCGTCGGCCACCGCCCGGGGCCAACTCGCCTATTACCACCTGCTCGAACGCCGGGGCTGGATGCGGCAGATCCGGACGGCGACCGACCTTGACGACCACTGGGCGAAGTGGGAGGCCGATCCCGAAGGCCAGCCGATCGGCTACATCCTGGCGATGGAGGGCGCCGACCCGATCGTCGAGCCGTCGCAGGCCGCCGAGTGGTGGGAACTCGGCCTCCGCTCGGTGAACCTGGCGCACTACGGCCCCAGCCGGTACGCCGTGGGGACCGGCGCCGAGGGGCCGCTGACGAGTTCGGGCCTCGAACTGCTTCGTGAGTTCGAGCGGTTGGGGATGATCCTCGACGCCACCCATCTGTCGGACGCCAGCTTCTTCGAGGCGCTCGACGCGTTCTCGGGTCCGGTCCTGGCCAGCCACAACAACTGCCGGGCGATCGTCCCCGGCCAGCGCCAGTTCTCGGACGAGCAGCTTAAACTCCTGATCGAGCGCGGGGCGGTGATCGGCGCGGCGTTCGACGCCTGGATGCTGGCCCCGGGCTGGACCAAGGGCAAGACCCCGCGCGAGGTCGTGGGGATCGAGGCCGCGGTCGACCACGTCGACCACATTTGCCAGCTCGCGGGCGACCCTCGGAACGTCGCGATCGGCAGCGACCTCGACGGCGGCTTCGGCACCGAGCAGGTCCCGCGCGGCCTGGACCGGATCTCCGACCTCCAGAAGCTCGGCGCGGTGTTTGCGAGTCGAGGATACTCGGAGCAGGCGATCGACGGGATCTTCCACGGCAACTGGCTGCGGTTCTTCCGGGAGCACCTGCCGAGCTGAGAAACGACCTTCAAAACGGAGTTCAGGGGAGGGCGAGGCTCCCGCCGAGCCGGGATCACCCGACGCGCAACAAAAACGAGATGAACGCAATGGCGAGGCAAGGCCAGGTTTCATCGCGCCAGCCTCGCCCTCCCATCTCCGAGATCGTTTCTGAAGGGGGCCGTGATCGAGCGGGCTGGAGCGAAGCGTGTGGTCGAGACCGCGGGGAACGAGCGCGCGTGGGCCGAAGGCGCGCGCGCGCTGATCGATGAGCAGGCCGCGACCGACCAGACCGATCGTCTGGAGCGGCTGCTGGCGCACATCGAGGCCGGTCGACGGCTCCGCAGGAGCCTCGATCCCAGGATCATGGACGACGAGGGGGAGAAGGCCCGCCGCCAGATCGTCCGCGGCGTCACCGAACTTCGGCAGGTGGTCGACGACCTGCTCGACGCGCGCCCGTCCGACCAGGCGGTCGAGCGCGTGATCGCCGCGAATCTGAAGGGGTGGCTGCGTCAGGAACGGGCCGCCTTCAAGGCCGTGACGGCCGCCCCCCAGCGCGGCCCGCTCAGCCAGGCGATGGCTTACGAGGCCATGCGGGGAGACGTCGAGTGGTTCGGCCTGCTGGCCGCCCGGGTCGATCACGAATACGCCGCCGGCCGCGCCGCCTGGATCGAGGTCGAGCTGGCCCGAATCCGCAAGTCGCTGATCCGCGAGTCGAGCCGGTCGGCCGACGACCGCGTCGGCAAGCGGCTGATCGCCCGTTGCGAGCGGATGTACGGAGTCTTGATCGAGCGTCGCGTCCACAAGGAGCTGTCCGGCGCGGTCCGGAACGCGTCCCCCGAGCGGCTGGAAGCGAACCGGCTGCATCTCTCGCGACTTCAAGCCCGGATCGACTCGTCGCCGCCGATCGGCGAAGGGGACGCCCAGGGCCGCGGCGCCGAGTTCGAATCGTGGTCCGACGCCCTGCAACG
>CALCIC010000264.1 GCA_937907405.1 uncultured Isosphaeraceae bacterium
ATCCCCTTGTCGATGCTCGAATGCCAGTCCCAGCCGCCGAACGTCAAGGTTACGAACCGCACGCCGGCCTCGACGAGTCGACGGCCCAGGAGGGCGCTTTGGCCCCAGGTGTGCCGGCCGTAGCGGTCGCGGAGCCTCGGGTCTTCCTTCGTGATATCGAAAGCCGCGCGGGCCGCCGGGCCGGTCATCATGTCGAACGCGGATCGCTGGAACGTGTCGATCTCACGGTTGGCGAGCGTCTGGTCGAGCCCCCGTCGGGCCGAGTCGAACGACGTGAGGAGGTCGCGACGGTCGCAGAGCCGGACCGAATCGACGCCCGAGGGGAGATCGAGGCTGGTCGCGCGGTAGGCGTCGGAGTTGGGATCGCCGTCGGCGTTGAACGGGTCGAAGCCCCGGCCGAGGTACGCCGCGCCATGATAACCGATCGGAATCCCGACCGAATGCGTGTTCGGCAGACCGACGTACGAGGGCATCCCCGGCGCTCGCGCGCCCTTCATCCTGGAGATGATCGAGCCGAACGACGGATACTGGGGCGTCTGGTTGATCGAGTTCGACCCCAGGTAGCCCGTCAGCATCCAGTGCGCGGCCGCGAAGTGGTCGCCGTTGTCGTGATGCACCGACCGCAACAACGCGATCTTGTCCATGATCGCCGCGTGGCGGGGGAGCAGCTCGGACATCCTGATCCCCGGCACGTTGGTCGGGATCGACCCGATCGGCCCGCGGACCTGCTCGGGGGCGTCGGGCTTGGGGTCGTAGGTCTCGTGCTGCGGCGGACCGCCGTCGAGCCAGACCAGAATGACGGACTTCTCGTCCGCCCCCTTCCTGCCGGCCGCCGCGTTCTCGGCCTTGGCCCTGAGCGCGTCGGCCAGGCTCAACCCCGTGAAGCCGAGCACGCCGGCGCGGAGGAGGTGGCGACGCGTGACCCCGCTGCAATTCCCGAAGGCTCCTCCCATCAAGTCGAACATCACAGTCCCTCCGGCCAACTCGGCTCCGTCTCCAAGTTTCACGAGGCGGAACACCCGTTGATTGCGTGGCTCCATCCTGGATATAATCTCTCTCCAAGGAGTTTAACATTCCTTGCACAAATTGCAATCAGACGGTTCAGCGACGAAAATTTCGAACGGCAGGGAGCGTTCGAGCCGATGCTAGTCGATGGTGCTTTGCCGCAACACGGCTCGGCGCGGGTGATGAATTCGAAATCCCGATGGAATCGCCCGCACGGTATTCGTTGACCTGATGTAAGGGGATGTCTATCATTCCTTTGGAAGGTTTCAGGATGGAGCAACTACGCGGATTTGGTATCTGGCGAGTGCGGGCGGGCCGGTCGGTTTCGGCGACGCCCTGAAGAAGCTCGGCGGTTCTCGCCGAACGTCGCACGTCGCGCCCGGTGTCGAGTCTCCTCTCTCTTGCTCGATCACAATTCGGATGAGACGTCTCGGCCAACCCCTGTTCCAGGGAGAACTCGTGCCATGCGATCCATGACGATCCGGCGAGGGGCAAGTCTGTTCGGGCTCGGCGGGCTGTTGGCGACGTTGCTGACCGCGGCGGTCGTCGCGGGCGAGCCCGATTCCAAGCTGTACTGGGACGTGAACGATTTGCGTCCAGGGATGAAGGGGGTGGGCAAGACCGTGATGGTCGGCACCAAGCTCGAAGAGTTCGGCGCCGAGGTTCTTGGGGTGATGCGCGACGTCAGCCCGGGGCGCGACATGGTGCTCTGCCGGTTGACCGGGTGCAATCTTGAGCACGCCGGGATCATCCAGGGGATGAGCGGCAGTCCGATTTACATCGACGGCAAGCTGATCGGCGCGGTGGCGTTCGCCTGGGAGTTCGGCAAGGACCCGATCGCGGGGGTGACGCCGTTCCAGCAGATGGTGCAGTACGTGCGAGCCAACGACCGTCGGTTGGCCGCCGAGGCGAAGGCCAAGCAGAAAAACGGCGAGGCGCCGATTCAGGCGGCGCGGCTGTCGTTCTCGTCCGCGGTCGACGGCTTCGAGGTCGACGATCCGGCGCCCGGCCGATCGGCGATGCCGTTGCCGGTCTCGGGCGGCGGCGCGGGCATGCTGCCCATCGCCACGCCGCTCGCCGCGTCGGGCTTCAGCCCTCGGGCGATGTCGATTCTGGAGTCCCGACTCCGCCCCCTCGGAATGGCCCCGATGGCCGGCGGCGGCGCGGGAGACTGGATTCTCAAGGAGGAGGGGGACAAGCCTCTGGCCCCCGGCTCGCCCTTGAGCGTCGCGATGGTCATGGGCGACTTCGACCTGTCGGGCATCGGCACGGTGACCCACGTCGAGGGGGACCGGGTGTACGGCTTCGGCCACCCGATGTTCAGCCTGGGCGCCTGCGAGTTCCCGCTGATGACCGGCTACATTCACACGGTCTATCCCCGCGCCAGCGTCAGCATGAAGATGGGCTCCCCTCTCAAGGTGGTCGGCGTGCTCGACACCGACGTCAGCACCTGCGTCGCGGGGCGGCTGGGCCCCAGGCCCGACATGCTGCCGATGACCGTCCACGTCAAGACGGGCCGGTATTCCGACGTCCGGACCTACAACGTGCAGATGGTCCGCGAGCCGACGCTCCTGTCGTCGTTGGTCATGTCGGTGCTCACCAGCGCGATCGACACCGAGGGGAACTTGCCCGACGAGTTGACCGCCCGGCTGAAAGCCGAGGTGAAGCTGAAAGACCTGGAGGCGATCACCCTGTCCGACACGTTCAGCGGGCCCCGGTACACCGGACAGGCGGGCGCGTCGGCGTTGTTCGGGCCCTTGGCTTCGATCGTCAACATTCTGGTCCGCAACCCGATGGCTCCGGTTCGGATCGAGCGGATCGATTGCAACGTCGAGATCGAGCAGGGCCGCAAGGTCGCGACGATCGAGTCGGTGCGACTCCTGTCGAACACGGTCGAGCCCGGCAAGGCGCTGAAGGCGTCGGTCGTGTTGAAGCCGTTCAAGGGGGAGCGGCAGACCGTCGAGTTGGCGCTTGCGATCCCCGCGGATTTCCCCGAGGGAAGTCATGAGGCGGTCTTCTGCGATCTGACCAACAGCGTTCGACGGCGGTTCCGCAACGAGCCGTCGCTGACTGAGCCTCGCGACCTTCAGGCGATGCTCAGGTCGCTGCACATCCAGACGGACCCGAAGCGGACGGGGATCTACGTCCACGTCCAGGCGCCGGAGCGCGGGCTGGCGGTCGCCGGCCAGGACCTGCCGAACCTGCCCGAGAGCGTTCGCGCGGTGTTCGCCTCGAAGCGCGAGGTGCCGGCGACGTCGATTCGGTCCGACCTGATCGAGGTTGCGAGTACGCCCTGGGTGGTCGAGGGCGCCCAGACGTTGAAGTTCACCGTGGCCAAGGACGCCGGACTCTCGTTATCGTTGAAGTGATCGCGACCGGGCGATGCGCCCGGCCGGCTTCAACGAACGACGAGGGGCGGCATGATAGACAACGGTTCCACGGGGCGTACACGGATTCCACGGTTCCTCGCCTTATTCGGATCGATCGGGGTCGTCCTGGCCGCGCTCGATCCGATTTCGGTTTTCGCCAAGCTGGAGACCTGGCGGCAGGAAGGCGCCTCGGCGTTCGGCAAGCACCATCGCGAGCGGGTGGTGATCTCCGACAAGGGGAACGTCCGCCTCAGCCGGGCGCTCGCGACGACGGGCGAGTTGGCCGCCGCGCGGGTCTGGGACCTGGCTCGGAGCGGCGACGGCGTCGTGTACGCGGCGACCGGAGACGCCGGGAAGGTCTTCCGACGCGCCCCCGGCGCCTCGTCGTCGTGGGAAGTCGCGCTCGACGCCGCCGACGGCCAGGCGCTCTGCCTGGCGATCGCGCCTGACGGCAAGGTTTACGTCGGCACCGGGCCGACCGGCCAGGTCGTCGAGGTGTCGGACGCCAATCACCCGGCGTCGCGGCCCGACCCCAAGGTTCAGTACGTGTGGGACCTCGCGGCCGACGCCAAGGGCAACCTGTTCGCGGCGACCGGCCCCGACGGCCAACTCTGGAAGCGCGACACTGGGGGCGCGTGGTCGCTCGTGTATGACAGCAAGGCGATGCATCTGCTCTCCGTGGCCGTCGCCCCCGACGGCGCGGTCTATGCGGGCAGCGACGGCGAGGGGCTGATTTATCGAATCGGACCCGACGGCAAGGTCTCGGTCGTCTACGACGCGCCGCAGTCCGAGGTCCGCACCCTCCTCATCGGCCCGGACGGTTCGCTCTACGCGGGGACCGCGGCCGACGCGGGCGGGGGCTCGCCGCGGCCGACCGGCCTGTTCTCGCTCCGTGACTCCGACCCCCGATCCTCGGGCTCCGACGACCAGGCCGTCACGGTCGCCGACGAGCCCGGCGCGGCGGTCGACGCGGCCGTAATCCAGGAGAAGAGGCCGGAAGCGCCGCAAGCCAAGTCCGCCGCCAAGGCGTCGGCGGGCTCCGCCGCGCCCAAGGCGGCGTCGGCCGGCGAGAACGCCGTGTATCGGATTGATCGCGACGGGGTCGCCCGCGAGGGGTTCCGCGAAAAGGTCCTGATCTTCTCGCTGGCTCGACTCGGCGACCGATTGCTCGTCGGCACCGGGCCCGACGGGGTGCTCTACGAGGTTCGCGAGGACGAGAACGAGAGCACGCCGATCGCCAAGCTCGACACCGGCGAGATCCTGTCAATGCTGGCGGAGCCCGACGGCGGCCTGTGGATCGGCACCGGCGATCCCGGCTCGGTCGTGAAGTTGGCGGCTGAGTACGCCGATCATGGCGAACTTGTCTCGGACGTCTTCGACGCCAAGCTTCCCAGCCGGTTCGGCGCGTTGAGCTGGCGGGGCGACACTCCCGAGGGTTCGGCTATTCGCTTGCAGGTCCGAAGCGGGAACGTCGGCGAGCCCGACGAGACCTGGTCGGACTGGTCCGCCGAACAGACGGACTCCGGCCGTTCCAGCGCCCAGGCGCCGGCGGCCCGGTTCGTCCAGTATCGGGCCAGGTTGTCGACGACCGACCCGAAGCGTACTCCCGACCTGCGCGAGGTGTCGCTCTCGTACCGCTCGACCAACCTCCCTCCCGAGATCAGCAAGCTGGAAACGCCCGACGTCTCGACCGCCGACGGGACGTCGCGGCAGACCAAGGTCAACATCCGCTGGGAGGTCTCCGACCCCAACGCCGACGACCTGCACTATCAAGTTCAGGTCCGCAAGGAAGGCTGGCCCGCCTGGATCAACCTGACCGAGACGCCGACCACCGAGAAATCCTACGCCTGGGACTCGACCGCCTTCCCGTCGGGCCGCTACCAGGTTCGGCTGATCGCCGGAGACCGGCCTTCCAACAGCCCCGACGAGGCGCTCGAACGCGAAAAGGAGAGCGCGCCGTTCATCGTCGACCATGACCCGCCGCAGGTGACGATCACGCCTGGCGACCGCAAGGCGACGGTGGCGTTGATCGACTCCTTCACCCGACTGGTCAAGGCCGAGTACGCCGTCGACGGCGGCGCGTGGACCTCGATTTTCCCCGACGACGGTTTGTTCGACACCCAGACCGAGCAACTGACGATCGCCTTGCCCGATCTGAAAGCCGGCGCGCACCTGCTGATGGTCAGGGCCGTCGACGCCGCCGGCAACACCGGCTCGGGCGACGCCCTCATCACGGCGAAGGATTGAACCGTGGCCGACCTAGCGATTTCCAGCGCGCTTCTCCGGGGACGCGACCGAGCCGGATACACGCTGATCGACGCATTGGTGGCGACCGCGTTGATCGCGGTCGTCGGCCTGTTCGCGATCATGGCCCTGACGCGGGGACGCGAATCGGCGCGGTCGACGACCTGCCAGCGCAATCTATCCCAGATCGGCGTGGGGCTATCGCTCTACCACGCGGCGCAACACGCCCTGCCGATGATCGGCGAGCCCCCGCCGGTCGAGCCGCCGCCGGCTTCCGGCGCGACGAACCCGGGGCCGCTGCGGACGATCCTCGAAACGCTCGGCGTTCCCAGCCTGCTGGGCGTGCATCCGGAGGGTCTCAATCTCGACCGACTCAGGGGGCCGCTGCTCGTCGGGGTCGCGGTGCCTGGCTTCTTTTGTCCGAGCGACCCGCACGCCATCGGCGGGATCTTTCCATCGCCCGTCAGCTATCGGGCGACGACCGGCGACGACCCCGAGGGTCGCACCGGCGGCTTCGCGATCGGTCGACGGACGACGCTTGGGGAGATCGAGGAGGCTGACGGCGTCAGCTATACGGCCGCCTTCTCTGAGCGGCTGGTGGGGGACGGCCGAGCCGTTTCGTCAGCCGAGAACTACGCGCTGATCGAAGGCGCCGTCGCCGCGAGCGGCTGTTCCGTCACTCCGAAGGCCGAGTGGCGAGGCGACGCCGGCTCGTCCTGGGAACACGCCGACTGGCGGTCGACGCTCTACAACCACGCGATGCTTCCCGGCTCCAAGATTTCGTGCCTGGCGCGCGACGGCCGCTCGGCGCTGATCGGGGCGTCGAGCGGGCACACGGCGGGCATCCACATGCTCATGTTCGACGGCGCCGTAAAGCGGGTCGTCCGCTCCGTCGATCGACGGATCTGGCTCGATTACGGGACCATGGGGGAGCCTTCTCAGCCCCCGCCTCCGCCCGTCGTCGACCAACCGAAACTGAAGCCGCCTCTGGATCCCCGCATGACTCGACCGACCCCCGGATGAGGTTCCGCAATGCGCCTGCCCGTCTTGATGTTTGATTTTGGCAACGTGATCGGTTTCTTCGACTACATGCTGATTTTCGGCCGCTTCGGCGCCCGGCTGGGGATGTCGGCCGAGGAGTTCCGGACGCTCGTGGAAGCGAAGGGGATGGCGCGGCTGCTCGCCGAGTTCGAGCGCGGCGCGCTCGCGCCGGAGGAGTTCTCGAAGCGGATCCAGGCCGAGTCGGGGCTGGATATTCCTTTCGAGGACTTCGCGGCCGACTGGGAGGACATCTTCGAGCTGAACGCGTCAGTGGGTGAACTGGTCGCCGAGCTCAAGGGACAGGGCTATACACTGCTGCTGGGCTCGAACACCAACGCCATCCACGCGCCGTTCTACCGTCGCCAGTTCCGCGAGACGCTCGACCACTTCGACCACTTCGTGTTTTCGCATGAGGCGCGAGAGCTCAAGCCCGACCGGGGCTTCTTCGACGCCTGCGTCAGCGTGGCGGGGGTTCCGACGGACTCCTGCGTGTTCATCGACGACGTCGAGGCCAACGTCGAGGGCGCCCGCGCGGCCGGCCTGAAGGGGATCGTTTATCGCGGCGACACCCCGCGACTGATCGACGACCTCCGCGCGGCGGGCGTGGAAATCGCGCCTCCATCGCGGTGATTGAGTCGTTTCGACGATTCTCAGGACCGGCCGTCGCGACGACCGGCGCACGTCTCGGATCCGGCCCCGGTCGCGCGATCGGACGCGCGCGGCGGGCGACGGCTCCTCATGAAATCCGCCTCATCGGCCGTGTTTTCTCGGCTCCAACGCATACTATTCGTCATATCCAGAAGATTACAAACAAAATATCGACGGTGGGGACTTCCTTTTCCCATAAACGACGGATCCAGGTTTGACTTCTCGATTCCAGGGTCCAGACTCGTATGACTCGCCATCTCGCATGGCGCGAGCCCCCGGAATACGCCCGCATCACCCCCCTCGCGACGACACCATCCCGAAATTCCGGAAACCAGGGGCTTGACGAACGGAATCCCAATGGCAATCATTGAATGCGTGCATGGAGCCAATCACACACTTAGCATGATGCTCGCGACCTGTTCCGTTCGTTAGGACGGGAGGGGTTGCGAGGAGAGACGGAGCGTGGGGCCGGGGCCGTCCGGTCCGTCGCGTCCTTCACCCGTTCGGGTCGAGGGGGAGAACGGCGGATCGCGGGAGGTTGCGGGCCGGGCAGCAACAGTCGGTCGGAGTCGGTCGCGGCGGGGCCGGGGCGGCGACGATCAAGCGAGCGACATGCCTCGGGGCGAGGCGCGAAATACGGCGTGAATTGCGTCCGGCCGACGGCGCGGGTGAAGACTCGCGCGGGGGGCGGTCCGGGGCGCGATTATCTGGTTGAGTCACCTTGATCGTATGGGGGTCGTGGGTCTCGGGCGTGGAACCGCGGTGGAACGCGAGATTCGCCTGGGGATTGGGACTTTCAAAGCAAACCGGGGGAGTCAGTCGATGGGGAGCTTCATGGCTGGTGGAAGTGACAAGGGGCCCGATCGGCGTCGCGGCAAGCATCAAGCGAAGCGAAAGGGCTTCCCCAGGCTCGAATGGCTGGAGGGACGGCTGCTGCTGGCTACGAACCCGGCGCTCGGGGGCAATCCGGTCTGGCATGCGACGTCGACCAATCCCGCCGACGTCCAGAACGGGCCGTTAGCCAATTTCGGCGGCCAACTCGCCTCGCTGTACAACCTGGCCAGGGGGGGGACGACCGTCCCGGTGCTGAGCAGCCAGTTCCCCGACCTCCAGATCCAGGACGGAAAGGTGCTGATCGGCATCACGACCTGGGGCGACCTGCCCACGCTGAGGTCGTCGGTCGTCAACCTGGGCATGCAGATCACCCAGGAGAGCACTTACTACGGCCTGATCAACGGCTGGATGCCGATCAACCAGTTGCTCACGGCGGCGCAGCTTCCGCAGGTGGTCAGCGGCCGGCCGGTTTACAAGCCGGTGACGGCGGCGGCGCCCTATCAAGGGATCGCCAACAACGAGGCGTTGCGGTCGCTGCAGGTCGACACCGCCCGGACGCAGTACAACGTCAACGGCGCCGGGGTCGGGATCGGCGTGCTCAGTGACAGCTTCAATGCGCTGGGCGGATACGCAGCCGACGTCGCCTCGGGCGACCTGCCCGCGAACATCAGGGTGATCCAGGACTTCGCGGGAGGCGAGGACGAAGGCCGGGCGATGTTGCAAAACATCTTCGACATCGCGCCGGGGTCGAACTTGTCGTTCGCCACGGCGCAAGGCGGCCAACTCGTCTTCGCCAACAACATCAAGGCGCTGGCGGCCGCCGGTTCGAACATCATCGTCGACGACATCGGTTATCCCGAGGAACCGATGTTCCAGGACGGCATCATCTCGCAGGCGGTCAACACGGTGACGACGCAGGGCGTCGCCTACTTCAGCTCGGCCCGCAATGAGGCGGACCACGGCTACCTGTCGAACTTCCGTGGCGCTCAGGCGACTGTCGGCGCGATCGGCGCGGGCCGGTTCATGAACTTCAACCCCGGCGCAGGGGCGGGGGTCTTCCAGCTTCCGATCACCACCGACCAGCCGAACGTCACGATCGAATTCCAGTTCGATCAGCCGTTCGCGACCCAGCAGGCGGCCAACTCGCCGAACAAGGTGACCTCGCAGGTCAACTTCTACATCCTCGACTCTACCGGCGCCATCGTGAACCCGGCGAACCAGGGGACCGACGACAACACGGCCACCCAGCAGCCC
>CALCIC010000265.1 GCA_937907405.1 uncultured Isosphaeraceae bacterium
CTCGCCGACTTCAGTCGAGCACACCCGTGGTAGGATGGCAAGGGCCCGGCCGCGATCCTGCCGCGGCGGCGTGTGATCGACGCCGCGATTCCCGCACAGGCCGATGCGAACATCCTTTCTCCCCCCCGGGAGAAGGCGCCCCGAAGGGGCGGATGAGGGGCTTCGGAGCCGTCCCGGATTTCGATCCTCGCGAGGTCGGCCTCGAAATCCCACGACCCTCGTCCGGCCGTCCCGGCCGCCTTCTCCCGGGGGGAGAAGGGAATTCGGCGCGCGACCCGGCTGCGATCAAAATGAAAACAGCGCAACATCAAAACATGCGATCCGACCGCGAGACCTCCGTGCCCGAGAACCCCCTGCATCGCGCGATCTACCTGACCGGGCCGACGGCTTCCGGCAAATCGGCCGTCGGCGTCCATCTGGCCAATTTGCTGGACGCCGAGATCGTCGCGCTGGATTCGATGACGCTTTATCGCGGGATGGATATCGGCACCGCCAAGCCGACCTTGGCCGAGCGCGGCGGCGTGCCGCATCATCTGATCGACGTCCTGGACCCCTGGGAGTCGGCGAGCGTCGCCGAGTATCGAAGCTGGGCGATCGCCGCCGTGCTCGACGTCGAGTCGCGCGGCAAGCGGGTCCTTTTCGTCGGCGGCACCGCGCTCTACCTCAAGGCCCTGTTGCGCGGGCTGTTCGACGGCCCCGGCACCGTCCCCGAGGTCCGCGACCGCCTGGAGGCCGAGGCCGAAACGCTGGGCGACCCGGCGCTGCACGCGCGATTGGCTGGCCTCGATCCGGCGACCGCCGCGCGGCTGCATCCCAACGATCGGCGGCGGGTGGTCCGGGCGCTGGAGGTCATCGAGACCACCGGCCGCCCGTTCAGCGAGCTGCAACGCGAGCACGCCCGGCCCGCGCCCGATTCGATACGGGTCTTCGCCCTCGAACTCCCCCGGCCGGTGCTGTACGACCGGATCAACCGCCGGGTGGTCCAGATGTTCGAGGCCGGCTTGATCGACGAGGTGCGCCGCCTCAAGACCGCTCCACGGCCGATGAGCGCCGTGGCGGAGCAGGGGGTCGGTTATCGCCAGGTCGTCGCCCATCTGGCCGGCGAGCGCGACCTCAACGCCACGATCGAGCTGATCCAGACCCGCACCCGCCAGTTCGCCAAGCACCAGGCCACCTGGTTCCGCAACCTCGTCGAGATCCGTCCCTTCCCCGTCCCGCCTGACGAGGCGGCCGAGGAGACCGCGCGCCGGCTGGCGGGCTCGATTGAGGAGGCGTCCTGATCTCGACGATTCAATGCAACAGTTCGGGGAGAAGCCGATCGAGCTTGCCGCGGCCTTCGACCGTATAGAGGTCGCCGTTCGCATCGACGACGAAGATCGACGGGATGAGAGTGACGCCCCAGGAGGTTGCGAACTCGATCGTCTTCTCGTCGTGGAACTGGGGCCAGTCGATCTGGTTTTCCTGGACGAAGCTCACGACGGCCTTTTGCCCGTCCTTGTCGGTCGGATCGAGGCTGACCCCGATGAACTCGACCCCCTTGTCCTTGTAGTCCTCGTAGAGGCTCTTCAATTCGGACGTCTCAGCCACGCAGGGGCCGCACCAGGTCGCCCAGAAGTCGATGACCACGACTTTGCCCTTCAGGTCCTTCTGCAAGGAAATCGGCTTGCCGTGAACGGCGTCCTTGAAGGCCAGCGCGAAGGGATGGCCGACTTCCCGGGCGCGTCGTCGGCTCGTCTCGACGTTTCGGGCGGTCCGCGTGTGGGGATATTCCGCCAGGATGCGATCGAGGATCGACGACCTGCGGTCGGGCGGGGTGTTCGGGAGATTCGCGACCATGGAAAGCAGGTGGGCGCCCCGCTCGTCCGAAGGCGCGAGGGCGATGAAAGCCTCGATGGGCCCCCACGCCGCGTCGAGGCCGGCCTCGCGAGCGGCGGGGAGGCCGAGCAGCGCCTTGTAATAGGCGGCGTCGGCGCGAAGGGCGTTCCCCTGATCGAGGGCGATGGCGCCGACTTCGGCGGTGAGTTCCTCCCTTCGGTCCGCAAGGGGGTGGCCCATCATGGCCGCCCAACGCTTATTCATCAGTTCGCGGGTCACCGGATGCTCGGGAGCCATGCGATAAAACCTGCCGATGAGATCGACGCGGCGATTCAGGGCCGTTCGAAGTCGCCCCTCGTAAGCTCGGACCTGGTCCGGATCGTCGCTCTGATTCGAGTCGAAGCTGGGCAGCTTCCAGCCCGACTGGATCTCCATGAGGAGCGTTTCGGCGTCGTCGGCCGGAGTGGAACCAGTCGCCGACAGGGCGAGGCAGACCGTCAAGCCGACGAGTGCGAGCCTGGACGTCATGATTGAACTCCGGTTGGATGATTGCTCAATGCGGCCCCGATCGTAAATCAGCGTCGCCGCGCGCGGGTTCGTCCATGCGAAATCCGGATGGACGCCCGATTCTTCAAGATCCGCTGTTCCCCGGGATTGAGCTTCCTGGACTTGGATGGTTTTGCTATGAAACCGCGACAGCCGTCTTGCCGACGGTCGG
Source organism: uncultured Isosphaeraceae bacterium (assembly GCA_937907405.1). Lineage (GTDB taxonomy): Bacteria > Planctomycetota > Planctomycetia > Isosphaerales > Isosphaeraceae > Paludisphaera. The sequence continues at coordinate 2,534 of CALCIC010000265.1, forward strand.
CTTGCGCCCCCATTCGGGGTGCGCGCCCGCCCCGTCGGTTCGATCCAAAACCAGTTTCGATTCCAATCCCGATCCGATCCAGATCCATCCGCACCGCGTCCTGACGTAGTTCCCGCGTTCGCGCCTGAGACGACGCGCGGCGTCGCTCGGGGCCGTTCCCAAGGAGGGGACCGATTCCATGGGCCGGCGAATCTTCATCCTGCTCGCCATGACGCTTGCATGCGTCTGGGCTCCCGCGCGCGTCCTGAGTCAAAGCGCCCAACCCGCCGCGGGCGCGTTCGATCCCGCCCCCGAGCCGTTCCCGGCGCCGGCGGCGGGCGACTTCCCCGAGCCCGAGCCCCTGGCGCTGCCGACGGCGGCCCCCGGCGAGCCCGCCGGCCAAGTCGAACGCCCGGCCGAGACGACGCCGGAGGTCGCCGACGAGGCGGCCCCCAAGCGCGACGACGACGTCGAGCGGACCCAGGCCGCGGCGGCGGCCGCCCCGGCGCTCTCGGCGGGCCCGGCCGACGGCGGCGAGTTCTTGCAGCCGCTCGACCGCCTGCCGCTGGGCAAGCACGAGGTGCTCCTGAGCGTCAACGTCATGGCGCCGGCGGATATGAACATCAATAAAGACGCGATGATGAAGATCGTCGTGAGGAACAACGGCTCGGCCGACGCCCTGGGCGTGGTCGTCCGCGACGTCCTGCCGCCGGGCCTGACCTTCGTGAGCAGCACGCCCGAGCCGCTGGCCAAGACCGAGTCGCTCTTGACCTGGAAGATCGGCGTCCTTCAGGCGGGAACCGAAAAGGCGATCATGGTGAGGGTCATGCCGACCCAACCGACGCCGATGGACCACGCGGCCACGGTGACGTTCCAGGCCGGCAGTCGGGCGCGGAGCCGGGTGCTTCAGCCCAAGCTCCGGGTCGAGGTCGTGCAGTCGCCGAGCATCGACAAGGTCCTCAAGGGGCAGGAGGCCGAGTTCCGGATCTCGGTCACCAACACCGGCGACGGCCCCGCCCGCGACGTCGTGGTCCTGGCCAAGCTCAGCCCCGGCCTCAGCCACGAGAGCGGCGAGAAGAACGACGACAACAGCTTCGATCTGCCGATCCGGGAGATCGGCCCCGGCCAGCGCGAGGAGCTGCCGGTGATGGTCGTCGACGCCAGGCAAGGGGGTCATCAAACCTGCCTGGTCAAGGCGACCAGCCCCGACGTCATCTTCGACCCGGCCGAGGCCCAGGTCGAGAAGGCCGTCGAGGTCATCGAGCCCAGGATCAAGCTGACCCTCGACGCCCCCGAGAAGCGATACACCGACACGATCGCGACCTACACGCTGACGGTCGAGAACCCCGGCACCGCGCCGGCCAGGAACGTCCGGCTGCTGGCCTCGCTCCCCGTCAGCGGCAAGCTCCAGACGATCCCGCCGGACGCCAGGTACGACGCCGCCACCCGCCGCATCACCTGGTCGATCTCTCAGATCGATCCGGGCGAGAAGCCGCGGAGCTTGACCTTCGAGATCAAGATGGGGGGCATCGGCTTCTACGAGGTCACCGCCGAGGCCAAGGCCGACAACGCCATCTTCGAACGCGCCAGCGCCAAGACCGACGTCCAGGGGATGGCCGACCTCGACCTGGTCGTCCGCGAGCGGCGGCGGGTGGTCGACGTCGACGGCACGACCACGTTCCAGATCCGCCTGCGGAACTACGGCAGCAAGGACGCCGGCAACGTCAAGATCCGCGCCGAGGTGAGCCCCAACCTCAAGATCGTCGAGACCGGCGGCGGCCCCCCGGAGCCCGCCACGGCCTCGCCGGACAGCACCCAGGCCGCCTTCCCCATGATCGACCACATCAAGCCCAGCACCGAGATGTTGCTGCAGGTGAAGGTGAAGGTCGTCAACACCAAGGACCGCGCCGGCACCTGCCGCGTCTTCGTCAGTCACGACGACCTGTCCCAGGAACTGGAAGACATGGCGTTGGTCAAGGTGGCCGAAAGCAATCGCACGGCCAACGCCAGGGACCCGGCGCCTCCGAAGTGACGCGAGGGGGCGCCCACCGTCTGAGGTTGGTTCGCGGCGCGGTTCCGCATACAATCGACGAGCGCCTCGCTCTCGCTCTCGCTCTCGCCGATTCCGGAACCCGACGCAGGACCACGCGATGCCCTCTTCGACGGCCGTTCGCACAACCAGGATTCGCGAGGTCGCCGCGGCGCTGGGCGTCGCCCTCGCCGTTTTGGCGGGCTGGGAATGGGCCGCGGCCGAGGAGCCGACCGACCACGCGGGACCAGCCAACGGCCTGGCAGGCGAAACCAGCCCTTACTTGTTGCTGCACGCCCACGACCCCGTCGAATGGATGCCCTGGGGGCCCGAGGCGTTCGCCAGGGCGAAGGCCGAGAACAAGCCGATCTTCCTGTCGATCGGCTACAGCTCGTGCTTCTGGTGCCACGTCATGCAGCGCGAGAGTTTTCGCGATCCGACCGTCGCCAGGATGCTCAACGCGAATTTCATCAGCGTCAAGGTCGACCGCGAGGAGCGCCCGGACGTCGACGAGGTGTACATGGCGGCCCTCCAGGCGTTCAGCACGGGGGGCTGGCCGATGTCGATGTTCCTGCTGCCCGACGGTCGGCCGTTCTTCGGCGGCACTTATTTTCCACCTCGCGACAAGGTGGGCTTCACGGGCTTCCAGACGGTGCTCGCCGGCATCGCCAAATCCTGGCGCGAGGAGCGGGCCGAGATCGAACGAGCCGCCGCCGGACTGACCGAGATCGTCCGCCGCAAGCTGGGCAAGGGGGTCGCTCGCCCCAGGGCGGCGATCGGCCCGGAGGTCGTCGCCGAGGCCCGCGGCCGACTCGCCGAACAGTTCGACCCCGACTACGGCGGCTTCGGCTTCAACGCAGCCGCCCCCCGCCGGCCCAAGTTCCCCGAGCCCGTCAACCTCGTGTTCCTCCTCGACCAGCACCGCCGCGGCAAGGGCGACGACAAGAAGAAGCCCAGGGCGCCGGGCGCGCCCTCGAACCGCGACCCGCTGGCGATGACGTTGTTCACGCTCGACCACATGGCGCGCGGCGGCGTCCGCGACCAGCTCGGCGGCGGCTATCACCGGTACGCCACCAGCCGGTACTGGATCGTCCCCCACTTCGAGAAGATGCTCTATGACAACGCCCAGCTCGCCTCGGTCCTGGTCCGGGCCTTCGAGCTGACCGGCGACCCCCGATGGCGCGCCGAGGCCGAGGCGGTCTTCGCCTTCGTCGACCACACCATGACCTCGCCCGAAGGGGGGTTCTACTCGTCGCTCGACGCCGAGACCAAGGCCGGCGAAGGCGCCTACTACGTCTGGACGCCCGACGAGGTCAAGGGAGTCCTGGGAGACGGCCCCGACGCCGACGCGTTCCTCCAGGTCTACGGCCTCAAGCGCGAGCCCAACTTCGAGGGGGACCGCTACGTCCTGCTCGAACCTCGCCCCCGAGGCGAGCAGGCCGAGAGCCTCGAAACGACGCCCGACGCGTTGGAGAAGCGCCTCGCCCCCTTGCGCGCCAGGCTGCTGAACGTCCGCGAGCAGCGTCCCGGCCCGGCGCTCGACGACAAGATCCTCACGGCCTGGAACGGCCTGATGATCGCCGCCTACGCCGACGGCTACCGCGTCCTCAAGGACGACCGCCTCCTTCGCGCCGCCGAGAAGGCCGCCGACTTCGTGCTCGACAAACTCCGCGATCCCTCGGGCCGCCTGCTCCGCTCCTATCGCGCGGGCAAGGCGCGGCTTCCCGGGTATCTCGAAGACTACGCCTATCTCGTCCACGGGCTCTTGCGGCTGCATGAAGCCGCGAACGACCCTCGGCGGCTGGACCAGGCCCGCGCGCTGACCGACCGGATGATCGCCGACTTCGCCGACGAGCAGGACGGCGGCTTCTACTTCACTGCCGACGACCACGAGAGCCTGCTGGCTCGCTCGAAAGACCCGCACGACGGCGCGCTCCCCAGCGCCAACGGAATCGCCGTGCTCGACCTGACGGCCCTTCACCGGGCCGATCCGGACGAGACCCGCTACCTCGACGTCGCCGGCAAGACGATCGACGCCTTCAGTCCGTTCCTCGCGCAAAGTCCGGCGGCGATGCCGACCCTGGTCGTCGGCCTGCTCGAATACCAGGACGTCCGCCCTCCAAAAAAACCTGAATCCAACCTCGCGCACGCCCCCTCTGACGGCCCGCCCAGCTCCAGCAAGGTCGTCTCAGCCGAAGCGGAGGTCGACGCGGGCGTAAAGCCGAAGCCCGGCGACGAGATCGCGCTGGCCGTCTCGCTGACGATCAAGGACGGCTGGCACGTTTACGCCAACCCCGCCGGGCAGGAACTGCTCAGGCCGACGACGATCAGCCTTGAAGCCGACCAGCCCGCCGAAACGATCCGCGTCGACTACCCCAAGGGCGAGACCCGGACCCTCGCCTCGTCCGGCGCCGACCCGGTCGCGGTCTACGAGGGCGAGATCGCCGTCCCCCTGCGAATGAAGCTGAAGGTCGACGCCCCCCCCGGGAAGGTTCGCATCCTCCTCCGGGTCGGCTTCCAGGCGTGCGACGCCAACGTCTGCCTCGCCCCCGCGAGCCTCGTCGTCCCCGTCTACCTGACCGTCGCCCCGTAACCCGACCACGACGGAGTCATCCCTCATGAGCACCACCGCGACGATCATCGGCCCCGCCGACGAAGGCCGCCGCATGTCCCTCGACGCGTTCATCGACGCCCGGGGGCAGGGCGGACGCCTCTACGAATTGAGCCGAGGAATCGTGACCCTGGTCGACGTGCCGAGCCCGCGACATTTCAAGATTCTCGACGCAATCAGAATGCAATTCGCCGCATACAGACAATCGCACCCCGATCGGATCTACGGCGTCGGCGGCGGCGGCGAGAGCCGCTTGCTCATCGTGGACCTCGAATCCGACCGCCATCCCGACCTGGCCGTTTACATGACGCCTCCTCCAGACTCCGAGAAGGCCGACGAAATCTGGTCGCAGTGGATTCCCGAGATCGTCATCGAGATCGTCTCGCCCAGTTCGCGATCGAGGGGCTACCAGCATAAGCCCGAGGAGTACCTCCGCTTCGGCGTCCTGGAATACTGGCTCGTCGACGTCGACGAGCGGGCGATGAAGGTGTTCCGCCGTTCGGGAGGGCGCTGGGCCGAGCAGGTCGTCAAGCCCCCCGAGATCCACAAGACCCGGCTGTTGCCGGGCCTCGATTTCTCCATCGCCTCGGTGTTTGAGGCGAAATGAAGCGGACGCTCCGAATCCTGCTGATCGCCGTGCCGACGGCCCTGGCCGTCACGATCGCCGTCGTCCTGCCGGGCTGGGTCCCGCTGTTCTCGCGCGCCGTCCAGCGCCGGCTGACCGAAGGCCTGCTCCAGGGCACGTTGCTCCTGTACGCCGCGCTCGGCCTCGCCGCCTTCGTCGGAACGCCCTGGTTCGGCCGGCGGATGATCAGGAATTGGCGACGGAGAGCGCGCGGCGCGCGGGCCGAGCGGCTGTTCCTGCTCTGCCTCTCGTGCCTGTTCTCATTCGTCGCCCTCGAGCTCGGCTCGGCGGCGGTCCACGCCTGGACGCACCGGTTTCCGACGCTGCCGACGGCCTTCCCGACGAAGCCTGCCGACGAGTACAGAATCTTCGTGCTCGGCGGATCGAGCGCGCTGGGCGAGCCGTACCGCCCCTGGGTCTCGATCGGCCAGATCGTCGCCTGGAAGCTCGGCGAGGCCATGCCCGACCGCCGGTTCGAGCCCGAGATTCTCGCCTGGCTGGGCGACTCGCTCGAAGACCAGCACAAGAAGCTCGCCCGGATCACACAGCGGCCCGACGCCGTGATCGTCTACTCCGGCCACAACGAGTTCGCCGCCCGATTCGAGGTGAACCGCGACTACTCGCTCGACCTCGAACCGCGCGCGGCCCTTCTCCGCAAACTCCACCAGATCAGCCTGTACTCGCCGTTCTGCCGCCTCGTCTACGAGCTGACCAGCAAGAACCGGCTCGATACGCCGCCGATCCTGGATCGCCGCCAGCTCATCGAGCCCCCCTTGTGCAGCCCGACCGAAGCCGCCGCGCTCCTGGCCGACTTCAGCGCCCGGCTGGAGGCGATCGTCTCGTACTGCGATCGGATCGGCGCGACGCCGATCCTGGTGATCCCCCCCGCCAACGAGGCCGATTACGAGCCGAATCGGTCCACCGTCGCCCCCGAGGTCGGACCGGTCGAGCGCCGGCGGCTGGTCGCC
>CALCIC010000266.1 GCA_937907405.1 uncultured Isosphaeraceae bacterium
CCGCCGTGCCGACCTCGCTCAACGGCCAGCAGATTACCACGGGTCGTGAGCCTCGAGTCGTCACGCAGGTGAACAACAATGGCATTCCCACGAGCTCCTATCCCATTCTCAATGCGGGGTTCCACGACGCGAGCCTTGCGCTCCCGTTCATGAAGCAGGCCTTCAGCGACTTCCTGAGCATCCGGCACAGCACGTTCCCCTACAACTACATCGACCCGGTGTCGACGCTTCCGGTCAACTACCTGTATTTCGGCGCCTCCTCGACGTCCTTGGCGGTCGAGGCGCCGTTCCGGTCGCTGACCTACCCGGACGTCAACGCCACGATCATGCGGCCGGCGTTCCCGACGCTCAATCAGACGAAGTTGGACCACGGGATTACCAAGAAGGACGCGGGCGTCAAGAACGTGGACCTCGTGACGCGAACCTTCCCGTTCGCCCAGGCGACCCCGTACTATCCGCCGGCGATGCCGCCGCGCCGGCTGTTCCAGATCCCGGACAACGACGCGCAGAGCAACGCGGCCCTGACTCAGCCGAGCGCGTACCAACTCGGCTACCTACCGCCCCAGATTCCGTCCCTGTACGACCCCAGCGTCAGCATGGTGAACAACACCAAGTTCCTCAACGCCAGTGAGGAGCACCCGTACAACCGCTCGGAATGGTTGCAGAAGCTGATGAACCTGAGCACCGTGCGGACGCATCAATACGCGGTCTGGGTGACGGTCGGGTTCTTCGAGGTGACGGCGGTCGGCGATCCGGGGGCGGCGTCCTACGACGTGATCGGCCGGGAGGTCGGCACGCTCAAGGGCAACAAGTTCCGCCACCGCGCGTTCTTCATCGTCGACCGGCTCAAACTCGGGGGGTTCGACCCCCGCAGCCCGGGGCAGTACAAGGACGCCGTGCTCTATCGAAAACTGATCCAATGACCAGGGCTTTGGAAACACCCCCCCCGGTCGAACGTCGGGGGGGGCGGGGCGCCGGCCGGGTCGCCGGTGATCGGCGGAACCCGCATCACCGCCCAGGTTTCCGGCGCGGGAATTTTGGGTTCGAGAGGTCGTCGCGTCACAATATCATGCGTCGAACGTATTGTCTAAGGGGGCAATACATCGATAAAATCAACAGGGTCTCGTTCTCTCCTGTCCACGAAAGGATCGCTCATGAAAGCCCGTCGTCGCCGTCGTAGTGGTTTCACGCTGATCGAGCTGCTGGTCGTGATCAGCATCATCGGCGTTCTGGTCGGCATGCTGCTGCCGGCGATCAACTCCGCCCGCGAGGCGGGTCGCCGGGCCGCGTGTCAGAACAACATGCGCAACGTCGCGTTGGCCCTGAACGGGTTCGCCACCCGGACCAACGCCTATCCGCCGGCCGGCACGTTCTTCGAGTATCCGACGGCGACCACGCCGGCGACCTCGGTGCTCGCCGCCGCGCAGGGTTCGGGACAGACGGGCGTCGCCGCGGCGGTCGCCCCGTATGCGGGGCAGAGCTGGGTGGTGTCGATCCTTCAGGACCTCGACCAGGCCGACATGGCCAACAACTGGTCGACCCACTTCCCGTACTGGTCCGCCACGGCGCCGTCGACCGCGACGACCCCCAACGCGGTCGTCGGCCGGGCGGCGTTGGGCATTCTGCGATGCCCCGACGACACCAACTTCACCCCCAACGAAGGCAACCTCAGCTACGTCGTCAACGGCGGCTTCGCCCGGTTCGCGGCGTATCCGACGTCGTGGGTCGGGCTCCAGGCCGACGGCGACCCCAAGGGGGGCTCCTCCAGCAACCTCATGCAGTGGGTCGCCGGCAGCGATCCCTCGGGGCTGTTCGCGCAGGGCGTCAATCAGAAGCTCGGCGTGTTCTTCCTGAACTCGGTGTACGACACCCAGGCCCAGCCGACTCTCGGCACCATTCCCGCCGCCTTGAACGGCCGCAACCCGTCGTGGGGCGGCATCAAGACCTCGACGGCCGCGATCACCGACGGCTCCGGCTCGACGATCATGCTGGGCGAGACCATGCTGGCGGGGTACACCTCCGGCACAGCCTACTCGGGGGGCGTGGAGGCGAACTGGTCCGCCCCCTGGCCGGGCTTCTGCATGTTCAACGCCTCGGACGACGTGTGCGAGACGACGATCCCCCAGGGCTCGTCGGGCGCGTGCTCCACGGCGTTCTCTCAGTCCCCGTACAACAACCTCACCGACAACGCCCAGTGGGCCAACGCCAACAAGGTCGGCACGTATGAGAACCTGGGGTACGGCCTGGTGCTCTCCAGCGCCAGCAAGGGTGCCTCCCCGTTCATCAACAGCGGCCACCCCAACGGCGCCAACTACGCCTTCTGCGACGGCGCCGTCCGGTTCATCAACAACACGATCGACGGCACGGTGTTCGCCAAGATCGTCACCCCGGCTGGCAGCAAGCTGCCGATCTCGCCCGGCGGCTACAAGCAGTTGCCCGTCAGCCAGGACGCCTTCGTCAACTGATCGCGTCGACGCCTTGATCCGAACGAGACGACGGGACTCCCCCAACCCGTTCGGCGCGCCCATCCGGCGCGTCGGACGGGTTGTTTCTTTTCGAAAGAACAGGGTAATCCGGGGAATCGAACCACGGAGTACACGGAAGAAATGCGGTGAATTGAACTACGGAGGACGCGGCGCGGACGGGGGAAAGACGGAATCACCACGGAGGACGCGGGGGACACGGAGGAAAGAAAAAGGGGAAGGAAGAGAGAACAAGAGGGAATACCAGGCAAGAGAAGGGTGAACCGCGCCGTCTGG
>CALCIC010000267.1 GCA_937907405.1 uncultured Isosphaeraceae bacterium
GTCGAGCGCCTGGACGAAGAACGCGACGCGCTCGTCGCGGAACTCGACGTAGGCGTTCAGGTCGTTGCCGTTGTAGCCGCTGCGGACCTCGACGGGTTCAAAGCCGGCCGCCTTGTAATCCTCGAAGACGAGGTACTCGTAGTCGTTCTTGCTGTCGATCGCGAGCTCGACCTCGACCAGCTCGCCGCTCCTGAGCGTCGCCCCCTCGGGGAGAAGCTCGCGTTTGTACTTCTCGACGCGACGGCCGACGACCTCGCCCCGCCCGCCGGCCGCGTCGACCGTCTTGTCGTCGCGGATCAGGCGGTAGAGCTTACGGTCGACCTTGACCTCAAGACCGGCTCGCGTGATCGGATCTTCAAGCGTGAAGTTGGTGAGGTAGGTGTTGTAGTAGAGCGGCCCCGTCCCCTTCTTGACGAGCGAGATCTTGTGCTCGCCCGAATCGAGCGCGTCGCCTTCGAGGGTCAGCGCGCCGTCGAAGCTGAACAACTCGGCGGGCGTGATGGAGACTTCCTTGCGGGTCTTGCCGTCGACGGCGACCGTGACGGTCATGTCGGGCTTGTTCTCTCCGCTGGCCTTGAGGTAGTCGGCCAGGGCCTCGACGTTGTACGCCGTGTCGCGGGTCGAGTTCCAGAAGCAGCCGTGCCGGCGGTTGTTGAGGACGTACTTGACCAGCCTCGACGCGGTCCGCCCCTTGGGGTCGGTGCGGGCGAGCAGCTTAAGGTAGAAGGCGTGGGTCTCGGTTTCGCTGCCGTGCCAGCTCCACCAGTAGCCCTCGTTGGGGAGCTTCAGGTAGGCCGTCTGATTCTCGTCGTCCTCGACGAGATACTGACTGACGTTCTGCAACACCATCGCCAGCTTGTCGCGCTCGCCGATCCGCTCCAGGGCCAGGCCGAGCAGGCACTTGCCGTAGACGGCCAGCTTGACGCGGTCGCGGTCGAGGAAGCCGAGCATCTTGTCGTCGCGGACGTCGGCGTCGCAGAGGACCATGAAGACGAACGCGTCGACGTCGTCGGCCTGCGTCTTGTACGGCCTGGTCTCGCTGGCGGCGTTCTCCAGAAGCTGCACTTGCTTGGCCTGGTAGTTCGTGAGCCAGGCCGCGCCGCGCTCAAGCATCCCCTCCGGGAGCGCGAGATCGTTCTGTCGGCCGATCTGGAGGCCGTGGACGACGAGGGCCGTCGTGTGGGCCGAGGAGTGCTCGCCGAAGCCGGAGAACCAGCCCCAGCCGCCGTCGTCGAGCTGCATGTCGGACAGCCGTTGAACCCCCGCGCGGGCCATCTTGACGACCTCGTCGAGGTCGAACACCGGGTTCCCTTTGTAACCAACCGGCCTGGCCCGGTCGCGGGCGTCGCCGAGCTGCTGGGCGTTGAGGTTCGTGTGCTTCTCCTTGATCGCCTTCAGATCCACGCCGAGGTTGATGATCGCGCGTTGGGTGACGACCGTGGGCAGGAACCGGTTGAGCGTCTGTTCGGTGCAGCCGTAGGGGTAGTCGACCAGATAGGGGAGTGCGTCGACGAGCGCGCCGGCGAGGGTCGGCGAGTACCGGACTTCGAGCTTCGTCTGTTCGGGCCGACGGTCCTCGGGGACGCGGACGACCACGGTCGCCTCGGTCTCGTCGGGTCGAAGCGTTCCGGCGACGGCCTCCATCTTGAGCATGCCGTGTACGTAGGCGGGGGAGGACATCTGGGCGGCGTCGGAATCGGAGTCCGTGACCGCCTTCGTTCGGATCACGGCCTGCCCCTCGTGCGCGACCTTGACCCGCCAGTCGATGCGTTCCTCGCCGCCGGCGGCGATGGCGACGGTCTTCGAGGTCTCGACCATCGGCTCAAGGACGCTGCCGTCGAGTTCGAGGGCGACCTGGACCTGCTTGCCGTCCTTGAGCTTGTTGTGGACGACGGCCGAGAGCACGACCTCGTCCTTCTGGACGAAGAACCGAGGCGCCTGGAGCCGGACGAGCAGGTCCTTGGAGGTGACGATCTCGGCCTCGGCCTGGCCGACCTGGGTGCCGCGGCCGAGCGTCCAGGCGCGGGTCTTCCAGGTGGTGAGGCTGTCGGGCAGCGGGAACTCGATCTCCGCCGTGCCGTCGGGCTTCGCCTCGACGGCCGCCGCCCAGTACGCGGTGTCCGCGAAATTCGTGCGGACGACGGGCTGAGGGCCGTCCGGCGGCGCGGGGCCGCCCGCCACGTCAGCCGACACGACGGCGTTGGCGTCGAAGCCGGCCTTGACCATCAACCGAGCGCCCCCCATGCCCCCACCCATACCTCCCATGGCGGCTTCCGCCGCCGGGGCGGCCATGGGCGCGGGCGCGGCCGCCCTGGCGAACATCCGGCGCGTCGGCTCCACGCCGAACGTATCGACGCGTTCACCCCATCCATAGCTCCAGAAGCCGCCGCCCTCCAGGTTCTGCATCGGGACTTCGCCGGGCTTGACCAGGTTGCCGGAGTTGAAGTCGAGGCTCGACTCGGTGCGCGGATAGTGCGACCGCTTCCAGCTCCAGAAGGCCTCCTTGACGTCGCCGACGTTCGAGCCGCCGGAGATGTACTCGACGGCCTTGTCGTAGACGGTCAACACGGTCGAGCCGACGAACGGTTTGCCGTCGGGACCGGTCAGCTTGAGTGCGAGCCTGGCCTTCTCGCCGGGCTTGTAGGTCGGTTGCGACGGCTTGACCTCGACGTTCACGATGCGCGACTCGGGGGGCACGACGATTTCGCGGGCCTCGTCGAACACCTTGCCGCCGGCGATCGTGAGCGCCTCGACGAACAGGTTCGGCATGTCTCTGGTCGCGACCTCGATCTCCTCGACCGTGCTCTTCCCCTTGATCCGGACGACCCGAGGCCGCAGGTAGACGCCGTTGACGGGGCGGACGAACAGCAGGACCGTCGAGTTCGGCTGATTGGCGTTGATCAGCAGGCGGACCTTCTCGCCGGCCTTGTATTCCTTCTTCTCGGGGATGATCTCCAGGTCGTTGAACCGGAAGCTCGCGCCGTCGAATCCCTGGCCGACGACGGTCAGCAGGTAGCCCCCTTCGATCGCGTGCCCCTGGCCGTCGTCGATCTCGGCCGAGATCCGGTACTGGCCGTCCTGAGCGGCCTTGATCGACTGCTTCGCGTGGCCCTCGGCGTTCAACTCCAGCGGCCAGCTTTCGACGGTCGTCTCGACGGGCTTGCCGTCGGCGTCGTAGGTGACTTTCAGCAGCTTGAGCGTCCCCTTGCCGACGACCGGCTTGTTGTCGAGCGTCTGGGCGCGGACGCCCGCCTCGATCACGTCGCCGGCGCGGTAGTGGCCGCGATCGACCCACGTAGAAACGGTGAACGGCTTGCGGGCGACGAGGACCGACCCCTTGCCGACGATCGTCCGCCGCGACTGGTCGACGACCTCGGCCTCGATCTCGTACTTGTGGTCATGGTCCGGGTGCGCGGCCTTGGCGAGCCCGGTGTCGATCTCGACTTCGATCGTGCCGTCGGGGCGAATCGGGACCTCGGCCTCGGCGACGACCTCGGGCGGCCCCTGGCGGTTTCCCCACCAGGGCGGCAGGGGCCGGACCATCCCCCAGTTCGACCAGCCGGGATACCACGAATAGTCGGACGCGAACCACCAGTAGCCCGACCCGTAGAGCCAATCCCAGCGGCCGACGGGGAACCAGCGCTCGTCGGCGTTGGTCCGCGTAACCTTGTACTTGACCTTCGCCTCGGCGACGGGTCCGCCGAAGTAATACTCGGCCTTGATCGTCGCCTTGACCTTCTCGCCGAGCATCACCGGCTTGTCGGGGGCGTCGACCTTGACCTCGAATTCGGGCTTCTTGTATTCCTCGACCCGGAACGAGCCGCCGCCGTGATTGACGATGTACGCCTGATACGTCCCAAGCGCGGCGTCCGAGGGAAGCTCATACTCGCCGTCGAGGCCGCCGAACGCGTCGGTGTGAAGAGTTTTGGTGAAGACTTTCTCACCCTTGGGGTTGTGGATCTCGACCTGGAAATCTTGATTGGCGAAGTTGGAGGCGTCGGGCTGGTCGTATCGCGACCGCGCGATCCAGAACTTGAACTTCACCGCAGCGCCGGGCCGATAGACCGGCCGGTCGGTGATCGCGTAGACCCGCACCTGGTCGAACGACGGGTCCTGGCGGTCGATTCGCCAGACGTTGGAAAAGCCAAGATGCGCGAGTCGGCCGTCGGCCGCGCGCGCGGTCGCCATCCACTGATAAGGGCCTTCACCGTTGTTCCGATTGGGGTCGGAGATCGGCGCGAAGACCTGGCCGGTCTCGTCAGTCTTGAAGGTCTCGGTCTTGACGTCGGTCTGGAAGTTCCTGGTGTTGGGGATGTTCCGCGACCGCCAGCCGAACAGTTCGATCTGGGCGCCGGCGATCGGCTGGCCCGTCCGCGCGTCGGCCGTGTAATAGTACGACTGCTTTTCCATCGGCTTGCGGATCAGGACCGTGTCGTCGAGCCAGACCACGATCCGGCTGGTGTTTCCCTGCTCGACGTTCGCGGTCAACAAGTACGCGCCCGCCTTCTGCAACGGGGTCGTGACGGTGATCCGCCTGTCGAAGTGCTTGGGCAACGGGTCGAGGTCCAGGTCCCACTTCGCGACCGACTCGCCCAAATATTGCCGCTGATCCTGAGCGACGAGCCGCGAGCCGACGTCGCTGATGTTGATCTTCTGCCAGTCGAGCTGCTGTGGTCGCGAGCCGAGATACGCCTTGACGTCGTTGAGCAGCTTGTCGAACAGGATGCGGTGGGCCTCGAAGTGGACGAGGCGGCCGTTGCGGAACTTGAAGTCGACCGTCGCCCCTCGGCCCGCCGGCTGGGTCGCCAGCATGCCGAACTCGCCCCACGCGTTGAGGATCTGGTCGAGCTGGTTCTGGTACGTCTTTTTGGGGTCGCCGTACTTTTCCTTGGCCATCCTCAGGTATTCGACCGACCGGTCGAACTGGCGGCGGTTGGCGAAGATCGACGCCAGCATGTCCACCGCCTCCTCCCCCTTGCCCGTCGCGGGCGTCTCGACGACGTCCTGGAAGATCTTGATGGGGTTGAACTCGTCAGGCAACGTGAACCTTTTGACCCCCGTCGCCAGCTTCGCCACGGTCTCGTCGTCGCCGAGCGTCTCGAACGCGAGGGGATTGGTCGCGAGCTCCTCGCCGTCCTCACGTTGGAAAAGCTCGGGGCCGTTGACCGTCTGGACGCCGAACTGGCCGAGCGTGAACCGGCCAAGTTCAAATCGCACCGTGTTCACCAGTTCGGGGTTCACATCAGCGGCCTGGGCGAGCGCCCACCGCCACCGCTGGCCGTCGTTCGCCGCCTTCTCGAAGCTTTCGGGGACGTGGTAATACACCGGCTTGCCGTCGGCGTCCACCGGGGCGCCCGGAGCCTCGTCGCGTCCGCCTCGCCAGTAGCGGCCACCCTCCTCATAGTCGGGGAGCGTCTCCAGATTCGTGAGGCTCTGCAATCGCCACGCGGCCCCCGCAACCCGATTGAAGGTCAAGGCGCGGGCCAATGACTGGAAGAACCGTCCGGCGCGGATCTTATCGCGGTCGGCTTTCATCCTGGGCATCGCCGTCGTCAGCAGTTGGAGCGCCCGGACGCGGTCGCGGTCGGTCGACTGGACGAACCGTCCAGGCCGCTGCTCACGGCCTCGCTCGAACTCGCCGGCGACGATCACCCCGAAATGCTGGAGGTGGTCCAGGTAGCACTCGGCCGCCGACGTGAGCACGCGGCCGTCGTCCTTCCAAGCGGCGACGACCGCTTCGAGGAATCCATCGGCCTCCGCGTCGCGCCCCAGATTCATCAAGCATTGCAACCCCTGTCGCAACGCGTGGTCGACGTCCCCCTGATCGGTCTTCAGGTCGAGGGCCGACACGCGGCATCCGTCGTAGGCGTCCTTGAAGTTTCCCTGCTTGAACAGCGCGTCGATCGCGGCCTTTGACATGGGGGGGGGCTCCGCGCCGAGCGAACCGGCGAAGATGGTGCCGAAGATCGTCAGCGAACCCGCCGCGGCGATGAGAGCAAGCATCGACAATTTCATAATGGCCTCGCGCGAGTCGGGCGAATACCAGAAAGGGAGCCCGGATTCGAAATGGTGTCCTTACCCTATTACGGTACACGCCGCCGTTTCTTAGGGGAACCTTCGGGGCGATTCGAGCGGCGTCGCGGAATCCCCGGCCGGTCAGATGGACGGAGAATCGCTCAACGTCGCATCAGTCGCCGATGCCCTCGACTTCTCGAATACCAGCCCGACGCGCAAGCGAGGGGAATAACCGCCATGGGCTGCGACAAACGTTGCGAGTTCATCAAGGCTGTCCCCTCGCTTGCGCGTCGGGCTGGTATTTCGGCAACTCAGGTCCTTAACCGAACGACACCTCGATCCGCGCCAGTTCATTGGGCAGGAGGTCGAGCAGGACGGCGTCGCCGTCGACGGAGAGATCGACGACGGCCTCGCCCTGGAAGTCGGACTGTCGCGCCCAGGTTGGGTTGCGGAAGAACCGGAGCCGACATCGCCCGGCGTGCCCGGCGGTCTCGACGACGTGGACGACCAGGCCCCAGCCGCGATCGTCGAAGGTCGTCGGCGCGAACCCGACGTGCGTGACCGCCAGCGACTTGTTGTCGATGCTCATCAGCCAGCCGCGGTCCCCCATCGCGGGAGGTCCGTCTTCGGTCGCGACCACCGGCGCGGGGGCGAGCCAGTCCTGGGTCGCATGAAACGGATGCTCGAGATCGAGGACCGCGCCGACGCGGAAACTCCGGCAGGTCTCCGAACCAGCCACGAGCAGCGTGTCGAGCATCCGGGCGCCGGCCTTCTGGTGGTAGGGGAGTCCGCCGAAGATCATCGCCGCGCGCTGGCGGCGGGTGGAGACGTCGATCGCGTCGGGCGTCTCCGGTCGATCCAGTTCGGTCAGTTCGGGGGTGAAGAAGACCGTGCGGCGGAGCATCGCCGACGAGTCGGGCCAGGCCCACCGGCAGGCGACGTGGTGCTTCCAGGGATCGGCCCCGGCGGCGTTGGCGGCCCAGTTGGGGTCGACGTCGCTGAGCGTCACGTCGATCTCGACGACGGGTCGGCCCGTCCACAGACGGTATCGGAGTCCGACCCGCGCCAGCGCGCGGCCGTCCGCGGGGTCGACCAGGCGCGAGGCCGCGACCGCCTGGACGAGCGCCGGGCCGGCGTACTCGACCTCGAACCGCTCGCGCTTCATCCGGGTAAGGATCGGCTTGCCTCCGGATTCGCCGAGCCCGGTCATGACGATCTGCACGCCGAGCCGGGCCGTCGAATCGCCGACCGCCATGATGCTCCGGACGCCCCCGGTCTCGTCGTCGATCTCCAACT
>CALCIC010000268.1 GCA_937907405.1 uncultured Isosphaeraceae bacterium
GGGGCCCGGAGGACTGGCGGGGCGGGGGGCCATCCCCGAAACGGGACGACCAGGCAGACCCGGGCGCAGGCCGGTGCCGCCTCCCGCCTTGGCGGGGGGGGCGGCCGGCGCCGCGCCGGCGGCGCCGAGCTGGCCGGACCGCATCAGGGCCAGCATGTCTTCCTTCGTCATCCGCTTCTCGGGGCGCTGGCTTTTCACCTCGGACGAGCCCCCCGCGGTCGGACGGCTGGGGCCGGAGGTTCGCGGAGGAGGGGCCTGCGGAGCGGCGACGGGGGGAAGCGGTCGGCGCGGCCCGGAGGCGTCGCGACGGGGGCTCTCCACGGTCGATTCCTCACCGCCGCGGCGGCTGGGGCCCAGGGGAGCGGCCGAGTGCGACCCGGACCGCTGCACCGGGGGGCGGATTCCCGCCGAACTCATGTATTCACTCCGCGTCAAAGGTTGGAATGAGCCCCCCCCGGCGTGCTGCGGGGACGCCGTCGAGGAGCCTGGGGCGTGAGGTTGAGCGGGGGTTTGGGGACGCGCCGGTCTGGCCTCTCCCGACGGGTGGGCCGCGCCCGGCTGGCCGCCGGGGCCGCCGCCGCGATGCGGCGTATGGGCCGACAGCGGGCCGCTGGCTCGCGAGGCCGTCGAGGGACGCGACAGGGGAGGAGCCGACAGCGGCGTCTGACGAGGCGCCGCGGGGATCGGTTCAGGCTTGGGAGTCGGAGCGGGCTCGGCCTTGGCGGCGGGCTCGGCCTTGGCGGCGGGCTCGGCCTTGGCGGCGGGGGTGGATGGGAGACTGACAACGGGCTTGGCGGGCGGCGGAGTCGTCGCCTCGGGGGAACGCCCGGTCGTCGCGGAACCGGCGGTGGGGGCCTCCGTGCCGGTGGTCTTCTGGTTCATAAGCTCCCTGATCCGCTCCACGGTTGGGGGATCGAGGCTGGCCAGAGGGTTGGCCTTCACGTCCAGACCCCATTCCTGAACTCGCTCAAGCAAGTCCTGGCTCTTCAAGCCTAGTTCTTTCGCCAACTCGTGAACACGCGTGGACAACGGCAACTCCTCCCGGAGCCAGCTCCGGACGACCGCGGCTGGCACGGCCCGCTAACAAAATCCAGGAATTTGAATTGTATCGAAGCGACCGCCCGCGTGACGAGCCCGTTATGCGGATCGCGTCAAGCTTTTCGCGGCGATGATGCGCGAGCGGCCACTCATGGACCCCGGGGTCTCCAAGGTGCTTTTGGAACCGGGGTCGGTCGATGGACGCGGTCGGCGGACGTCGATGACGCGCGAACGTCCGACCGACCCGACGCTCGGAGGGCATGAGCTGTGCGAGTCGCTTCGATCCATGGTTTGCAGGCTTGGCCGGGCCGGCTGTAAAGGCTTCCGGTCGTGGTCTCCTAGGGGGGGGCGCGACCGCGAGCGAGCGAGCGACGGGGGCGTTGGGGCGCTCCGCATCGGTCTCGTCTGGTCGACTCGCATCCCCTGGAATAGAAAACTGATCGGGTCTCGAAACGGCCGAGGCGGTCGAATCACGCGTCGACCGACGGCGGTTCCGGCTTCTGGTCTTGCCCACGGGCCCCGTTCTCGGGTCGCGACGCGACGCGCGGCGCCGGCTTCGGAATCGAGGTCGTCGACGGCGTCTCGCCGTTCTCGACGACGTCGGTCACGATCCGGGACGTCTCGCTCTGGTCTTCGTCGCTGGGTGGTGATGTCACTTCATGGCCTTGGTTCGAATGCCCCGAGGTCTCTTCCGCCAGGGCCAGGTCGTGATACTCGTCGCTCGCCTCGTCAACCTCCGGTTCCGATTCCGATTCCGCGCCGTCGTCGAAGGACGAATCGTCCTCGAACTCTTCGCCCTGTTCGGCGGGCAAGGCCGAATCATGCTTTCCGGTCGAGTCCGTGAGTTCGTCGTTCCCTGATTCCTCCGATCCCGCCTCCGCGCGACCGCCGCCGCCGAAATCGGTCGCGGCCTGATCGCCTCCGTCGCGATTCTCGACGAGCGCGGCCGCGACTCGTCCCGACTTGCGACGCGGCAGCTCGTCGGTCTGCTCCTCGGCCATGGTCTCGGCCTGGGAGACGATCGACGTCGCCAGTTCCTCGCTCAGGCCCTCGATCGTGTTCACCAGGTCGGCGGTCTCCATGATCGACAGATCGTCGTAGCTGAGAATGCCTTGCTCGACCAGCCGCTCCGCGAGTTCGGTGTCGACGCCGTCGATCTTCTCGAAGGTCTTCACCGCCTTCTCGATCACTTCGTCGAGTTCCTCGGCGGTCATGATCTCGACGTCCCAGCCGACCAGTTTCGACGCCAGCCGGACGTTCTGCCCGCGCCGGCCGATGGCCAACGAGAGCTGGTCGTCGCGCACCAGGACGATGGCGCGGCCCAGCAGGTTGCAGAGCATGACCTCGTCGATCTCGGCCGGCTGCAACGAGTTGGGGATCAGGACCTGAAGCGACTCGTTCCACCGGACGATGTCGATCCGCTCCCCCCCCAGCTCGTCGACGATGTTCTTGATCCGGGTGCCGCGCACCCCGACGCACGCCCCCACGGCGTCGATCTTGGCGTCGATCGAGGTCACCGCCACCTTGGATCGGTAGCCCGCCTCACGCGCCAGCGCACGGATGGCGATGACCTGGTCGGCGATCTCGGGGATTTCCAGCTCGAAGAGCCGGCGGACGAAGTCGGGATGGGTTCGGCTGAGGATGATCTTGACCCGCTGGCCCACCTTGCGGACGTCGAGGATGATCGCCCGAATCCGCTCGTTGGGGTGGTAGCTCTCGCCGGGGATCTGCTCCCCCCGGGGCAGGATGCCGTCGGTCTTGCCGAGGTTGACGAGGACCGCCCCCCCCTCGAACCGTTGCACCGTCCCGGTCACCAGGTCGCCGCGCTGGTCCTCGAATTCGTCGAACAGGCTGTCCCGCTCGGCCTCGCGGATCTTCTGAATAATCACCTGCTTGGCGGTCTGGGCGGAAATCCGGCCGAGTTCGGCGGGGTCCATCTTGACCCCGTCCTTGGTCGCGTTGATCGCCCCGCTGTCGGGGTCGATCGAGACCTCGATCTCGACGGCGTCGGGATAGTGCTTTCGCGCCGCGGTGGCGAGCGCCGACTGGATCCCGTCGAACAGAATCTCCTTGGAGATGTTCTTGTCCCGATGGATGCTGTCGACGATCCGGACCAAGTCGATACCGACGCTCATTCCGTTCCTCCGAGGCGTGCGACTGACGATTCACTTCACTCGATGGAAGAGGACCAGGCGGCGTTCGACAGAGCCTTCATGGAGGCCGCGAAAAACGAAGCCGAGTCCCCCCGGTCTGTGGAGGGGCTCGGATTCATGCCGCGATGCCATCGAGTGGGCAACGCCTCATTCGGATCGCCCCCCCCCTCGGCCGCATTGTCCGAAGCGCGGGGAACGAACCCAACCCCACATGGGCCGAACCTGAATCGGTTGTATCCCTAGGTCTCGGCCCAAGGCACATCGTAACCAGAGGTTGACAGCGCTGTCAAGCGACCGAACAATGGAAGTGCAATCACCACTCCTGGGGGATTGGGGGGGAAGGTCGAGGCCGCGCCTCGATCGGCCGAAGAACCAGCAAGCGGGCGGTTTCCTCGAACCATGATTCAAACGCCTCTCGACCATGACGCGCTCCGCAACGCCCTTGAGGCCGCCGGGCTCCGCGCCACGTCGCAACGGTTGGCCGTCTACGACCAGCTTAAGGGGATGTTCCACCACCCCACGGCGGAAGAGGTCTTTCAGGCCGTCCGCGCGCGCCTGCCCAGGATCAGCCTGGCCACGGTGTACAAGGCGCTTGAGGCGCTGGTGACGATCGGCGTGGTGGGCCGGCTCAACTCGGCCGACGGCGCCGGTCCGGCCCGGTACGACGCGCGGAGCGACGACCACTATCACTTCCGTTGCCTTCGTACCGGGACGATTCACGATCTCGACACCGAGTTCGACCCCGCGTTGATCGAGCGCCTCGACCCGCTCTTGACGGAAGACCTGCGCCGGCAGGGGTTTCAGGTGACGGGGTATCGGCTTGAGCTGCTTGGATATCAGCGCGCCGACGGGCGCGATTCATGAAGGACGCGCCGCCGCTCCCGGTTTTCGGACCGCTCGTCGACACCCATGCGCACCTGGAAGACGAGCGCCTTCGCTCGCGCCTCCCCGACGTGCTCGACCGCGCCCGGGAGGCGGGGGTCGTTCAGGTGATCGCGATCGGCACGACGGCCGCCGACAGCGCCGAGGTGGTCGCCATCGCGGGCGCTCACGCCGGCGTGTTCGCTGCGGTCGGGGTTCAACCCAATTACGTCGCCGAGGCGACCGACGGCGACTGGGAGCGGATCGTCGCGCTCGCCTCCAGGCCTCGAGTCGTGGCGATCGGCGAGACCGGGCTCGACCGATACTGGGACCGCGCCCCGTTCACGCTCCAGCAAGACTGGTTCGGACGACACCTCCAACTGGCCCACGATCTTGATCGACCCGTCGTGATCCATTGCCGCGATTGCGAGGACGACGTCGTCGCCCAGCTTACGGCGTTGGGAAGGCCCGTGCGCGGCGTCATGCACTCGTTCACCGGAACCATCGACGACGCCCGACGATTCTGGGAGCTTGG
>CALCIC010000269.1 GCA_937907405.1 uncultured Isosphaeraceae bacterium
CTCAAAACGGGTTGCCTCGTCGGGGCGACCCCCTGGAAGCAGCAGGCGGCGATCCTGGCCGGGGCGTTGCTCTCATCGGTCGTCATCGGCGGCGTGCTGCTCTGGCTCAACGACGCCTACACGACCACGACCAACCGTCCCGAAGCCCTGCCCAGCGTTACGGTCGACGTCTCGACGCTCACCGAGACCGAGGAGTTCGAAGGCCGGAAATACTGGGTCTGGCGTCCGGGCAAGTCCGAGGAAGCGACCCCGCTGGCCAAGTACCTCGTCGACGAGGACGGTCATCCGCGGTACGGCCGCGATCCGGGCGTCGGCGGCCGTCTCAACTATGCGACCAGCGGCAAGCCGATCAAGAAGTTCAGCCCGCCGCAGCCGGAGATGTTCGCCACGATCATCGACGGCATCATGGCCGGCAGCCTTCCCTGGGGCCTGGTGATCCTGGGCTCGGTGCTGGCGATCGTCGTCCAACTCGCGGGGGTGTCCTCCCTGGCCTTCGCGGTCGGCGTGTACCTCCCCCTGTCGACGACCTTGCCGATCTTCGTCGGCGGGTTGATCCGACTCGTCGTCGACCGCGTCCGCAAGTTTAGCCCGGAGGACTCCGACACCAGCCCCGGCACCATGATGTCGACCGGCCTGATCGCCGGCGGATCGCTGGCCGGGATCGTCGTCGCCCTCTTGATCGTCTTCGAGAACGTCGGCAAGGCGCTGGACTTCGCCGCGACGCCCGGCGGGGAGACGTTCCTGCTGCCTGCGTTGCCCACGTTCGCCGTCCTGGCCGCCGTTCTGCTGATCGTCGCGATGACCGGCAAGCGGTCGGAGGAGGGGCCGGCCGAGCAGGACGCCGTCGAGGGGGCTTGAAATGCTGATTGTGGAGGCCCGTTGACGCTCGTCAGGGCTTGACGACGGTCTTTTTCTCGATCGTCGTGGTCGTCGAGGTCGCGGGCTTGGCCGAGGGGGAGGCGGGGATCACGCGCGTGGCCTCGGCGATGGTTAACTGGTCGACGACGGTGGTCACGCCGACGGTGTCGCGGGCGAGGATCACGGCCCGTTTTTTGGCCGCGGCGTCTGCCACCGCGCCCCGAAGGGTCGTCGTGCCGTCGGGAGCGACGTTGAGTTCGATGACGGAGTCGGTAAGCTTCTTGTCCCAGTGAATTCGGGCGTACACCCGTCCCAGCACGTCCGCCTCGCGAACCGCCGCCTCGCCTCGCGCGACGGCGTTCTCGACCCCCCTGCGGATGTTCCGACCGGCCTTGTCGAGCGCCTCGCCGGCGCGCTCGACAACCCCCTGGGCCTTGCAGGTCGCTCCGGCGATCAGCGAGAGCGCGAGTAAGCCCAGCGTCAACGTCTTGACCGCGCCTGTAATCATTCGTGTCGTCATGGTTTAAATTCTTTCATGTTCGGGCCCCGTTCATGGGGACGTCAACTCGATTTGAGAGGCTCGGCGGTCGACCGCTGATACGATCTTCAGCAGTTCGCATGCCGAACGCGCGGCGGATCGCGACGAAAGGGGGGGGCGGCCGGCTTGGTTCCGTGCAAGCCTTCTGATCGGCGTGAATGGTGGTTCGTCGGGGCGCCGACGGGTCGCGGGACGGCGATGGGTTATCGAGAGATGACGGAATCTCTATCCAACCCCTTGTCTTGACCCCAGGAGGATGATACCGTTAGTTCAACTCTTCTTCTTCTTCATTATTCAAAACATTCCATCTCGGTTTTGACACGGGTCGCTCGCGGCGTCCGGCGTTCTTCGTCCGTCATTCGGGCGGCTCGCGCGGATGATGATCCGCGGATCGTCCCGGTTAGCGCTTGGAAGGGATTGAGGCGCCGCGATTCGGACCGGTTGGTTCGATCCCAGCTCCATTGAGGGACACACGCCATGGGCATTCACCGTCCAGCGAGGACCGTGCGCCGAGCTTGTTTCGCCCCCGCCGCGTGGGGCTGTCTGGCGTTGCTCGCCTTGGCGTCTCATGGGTGGTCTGAGGAACCTGGAAAGATCCCCTCGAAATCGGCCGCGCCGACCTACGCGCGCGACGTACGCCCGATCCTGCAGAAGAAGTGTCAGAGCTGCCATCGTCGCGATCAGGTCGGGCCGTTCGCGCTTGAGACGTACGAGCAGGCGCGGAAACGGTCGTTCGACATTGCATCGGTGACGGACGATCGCTCGATGCCCCCATGGAAGCCGAAGCCGGGCTTCGGCCCCAGGCTGAAGCACGACCCGTCGCTGACTCCGGCGGAGATCGCCGTGCTCAACGCCTGGGCGGAGGCCGACGCCCCCCGGGGCGACCACCATCTCGGGGCCGACTCCGAGCCCGCCTCCCTCGGCGCATGGGAGCTCGGCAAGCCCGACCTCGTGCTGACGATGGCCGAGGACTACGCGGTTCCCGCAACCGGGCCGGACGTCTACCGGTGCTTCGTGATTCAGTCGAACCTGCCGCACGACGTTTACATCTCGGCCGTCGAGTATCAACCGGGCAACCGCCGAGTGGTGCATCATGCGATGGCGTTCCTCGACCTTCAACGCGCGGGCAGAGAGCGCGACAAGGCCGACCCGGGACCAGGCTACTCGTCGTACTCGGGGGCGGGCGTGGAGGTCGACGGCGACCTCGGCGGGTTCGCCGCTGGAAACCGGGGTTCGCACCTGCCCGACGGCGTCGGCCGCCTGATTCAACGCGGGGCCGACGTCATCATCCAGGTCCACTATCATCCCACGGGCAAGCGCGAGGTGGACCGCACCCGGCTGGGCCTTTACCTGTGCCGCAAGCCGGTCAAGCAGACCCTGCATTGGGCCAACGCCAACAACAGCCGTTTCTCACTGCCGGCGGGCGAATCGAACATCGAGGTCAAGGCGTCTTGGTTCGTGCCCGTCGACGTCGAAGCGCTCGGCGTCACCCCGCACATGCATCAGCTCGGCAGCGACTTCCGAATGACCGCCACCCTGCCCAACGGCAAGGTCCAGGACCTGGTGCACATCCCCGAGTGGGACCCGTCATGGCAGAACACCTACTATTTTGAAAAACGGATCGACCTGCCCAAGGGGACGATGGTCAACATCGTCGCCCATTACGACAACACGGCCCACCCGCGCAATCCCCACTCGCCCCCCCGCCGTGTGACCTGGGGCCCCGAAGCGGCCGATGAAATGTGCGTGGGATACATCGGCGTCGTCAAGAAGGGACAAGACCTGACCCTTGCGGGCGAACACGACGACCTGTACCAGATTCTCGCCCAGCAGTATCTCCGCAAGGTCCGCCGCGGATTCTCCGCCAAGCGCTGAGAGCCTACCCACGCGCCGCTTGGAACGAGAGGGCGAGACTCGCTCTCACGATACGGACCTGGAGACGAGCCCGGTGTGTTCGGCTCCCCCGCTGGCACTGGCCGCATCAAGACATCCAGGGACTCGTGAAAATCAAGGCTTTGCCGGTTTTCCCTTGAACGGGCATTAAAACTCCATCACAATGGGTCGATAGAGACGTTCGATGGGAATCGTCGCACGAATTCGCTCTCTTGTTCGAGACTCGATCATCATGAAACGCCTCCTCTTGCTGGTCGCGGCCTTGGTTGCGGCGACGTGCTTCTCCCGATCCGCTTCGGCCCAGTTCGGCGGCATGAACTTCGGCGATCACACACCGATCGGCGAGACGATTCAACAGCAGCGCCAGGAGATTCTCAGCCAGCAGCAAAAATACGCTCACCCGAATTCAAGAGCCGCCGCGCCGGCGCAGCGGTTCCAGCCGAGCGGTCGTGTCGATGCGGTGGGTCGCATGGACCTCTCGGGCCGATCGGTTCCCGGCTACCCGACCCTTCGTGACGGATCGCCCACTTTCAGCAGATCGCGCTATTCCTACTCGCGAGCAGTGCGGCGCCCGGTCGTCCGGCCGCAAGCCCCCAGTCCGTATTCGGCGGTGGGAAGCCGCCGTTACGCACGAATTCCCGCCCCTCCAAAGCCGTAGAGAAAAAATCCGCCAGCGGAGAAGAAAGCGCGACACATGGAGCAATCTTCGGGGTTTCTTAAGATGAAGATTTTTTAGTCTT
>CALCIC010000270.1 GCA_937907405.1 uncultured Isosphaeraceae bacterium
TAGGTGCGCACCTCGCGGGTGACCCAGATCTTCGCCCCCCAGCCGGTGGCGGACAATCCGCTCCTGGTGCCGATCGACGACTTCGAGGCGGTCTGGAACAAGACCGTGGCCGAAGTGGGGGCCTACTTCGAGATCGCGTCGGAGAACCGGCTGTCGCGGACGATCATCACCGAGCCCAAGGTCGGCGCGACGGTGCTTGAACCCTGGCTCGGCGACTCGGTGACGCTCACGGATCGGGTCGAAGCGACCCTCCAGACGGTCCGTCGATTCGCCGTCGTCAAGATCGATCCCGCGCCGGCGGGCGGGTTCCTTGTGAAGGTGGAAGTCCACAAGGAGCTTGAGGACATGGTGAAACCCGACCGGCAGACCGCCGGCCGGGCCGTGTTCAACAACGAATTCCCCGTCAACCGGGTGCGCGAAGTCGTCGGCCCCGTGCCAGTCCCCTTCGGCTGGATTCCCCGGGGCCGCGATCCCAACCTGGAGCAAGAGATCCTCTCAGGCGTCCGGAACGCGTTCTTCCTCTAAACTCGAACCGGCGACGAGGAACCGAGGATCGGCTCTCAGTAGGCGTTGAACGTCCACCAGGCGCCGGCGCCGGCGATGCCGATGAAGCTGATCGTGGGATCGAGCAGAGCCGCGCGGTGGGCCGGCGAGGCCAGCCACATCGCCTCGACGCCGGGGAAGCCCCCCATGGCCGAGTTCTGTCGCCGAGCGGGCCCCATCACGTAATGCCCCAGACCGCGAGCCGCCTGCTGGCTGTTGTTCTGCGCGGCCCAACTCTCCAGATTCGGGTCGTACCCCACGGCGCCCAGGCCGTACGAGGCGCGAACGCCGTTGAGCCAGGCGGTGAAACCGTAGGCGTCTCCCGACGAAGCCGCCGCGGGCGCGGCGGCCGGCGCCGTCGCCTGCGTGGGCTGAGCCGCGGCGGTCACGCCGTCGTACCCGCTCTGGTAGTACTGCGTCGGCGCGGCAGGCTGCGCGTATTGGGCTTGCGGAGCCGTCTGGTAATACTGGACGGCGCCGACCGCCTGCATCAACGGGGCGGCATAGGCGGGGTACGTGTAAGTGGGCGCGGCGACGGGAGCCGGCGCGGTGGGCTGGAAGACGTACTGTTGAGCCTAAACCTGCGACGAGGCTGCGACCACGGCGATGAAGGATAGAACCAGCCGGGTCACTATACGAGGCTCATGGGTGGAAATCGACAATGGACGATCTCCTTTGGGTCGCTCGGGCGGCGTCGCTCCACACGACGCCTGCAGTCGCCTGTTGGAAATCCGATATCCGGGAAAGTTCGTTCCGGAAATCCCAACAAGACCCGAGCAAGGTGCCAAAATGGGATCTCGATCCACAAAATGCAAATACTTTCTGCCCGCGTTGCAAAAAAACATCACGCCGATATCTCTCTTGTTTTCTTGAATGCATTAAGTTCCATGCTATGTATTGACGTACTGTCGCCGACGCAATCCACCGAGCCGTCCGCCCCTCGGGCGCGCGGGAGCGCCGCCGGATTCGTCTCTGGAGGAATCCGCGATCAGTCCCGGCGGAGCCGGCGGAGCGCGAGGACGTCGACGTCGACGCCGGCCGCATAGTGGGCCATTGGGCCCGTCGACGGTCGCCTTACGCCCGCGGCGGCGACGAGTCGCTCGTCGATCGCGTGGACGCGGGCCGGTTGCAGCGGGTAAGGCGCGTGCCGCACCCGACCCTGGAACAGCCGGCCGCGATGCTCCGCGTACAGCAGGTAACGCTCGACCAGGAAGTGCTCGAGGGTGCCCGCGCGGGCCGGTTCGACGGGGCCGACCGCCTCGGCCCGGATCTGATACGAGGCGTCGGCGAAGCCCGGCCACCGTCGGACTCCGCCGTAGAGTACGGCGGACGAACCAACGGATGGGGGAAAACCTTCCCGCTCCAGAAACATTCGGGCGTCGTAATAGGGAAGATGGAAGAGCCTGCGGGCGATCCGCACCGCAAGCCGATTGGCCGCGTCGAGGCTGAAGAACCAGACGCCCGGCTCGCGCCCGTCCCTGTGAACATAGGTTCGGACGTTCGTTTCGTGGAACGCCGACAGACCCTTCACGGGGGGCAGCCATCTCGGCCGCACCCCCTCCATCGTGAACGGCACGAGACCGATGTACGCAGCGCCTCCGAAGAGATCGAGATCGAGCCCCGGCGGCAACCGCCGGCGCAGCATCTCGGGATCGACGGGCCAATGCAGGAACAACAAGTCCCGCCACCGTTGCCGCATGACCACTCGTTCGCAAGTCCGCATGGCGATGATCTCGATCGGAAAGAGAGGGGCCGGTTCCTGCTTCCCCATCGATTGGAGACGGCTCGTCGTCACTGGACTCGACGTCTCGATTCGATTCATGGTCTATCGGTTGCATCGACTCTCTTGCTGGTGAGAGTCTTCGCGAAGCAACCGTCCGCGCCGCGCTCTTTTCCCTATACGGGAGACGTCGTCACGTCCGACCGACGGCGATCGGGGTCCACGAAAGGATTGTAAGTGGTGGGCGCTTGAACCCGAGACTCGCTTCGAGTCGCCGACCTTTGGGCTTCTGCATGGAAGCAGACCTTCAGGAGTTCCGCCAGCGCGTCTCCGGCGCCGGCGGCTGCAACCGGTTCTTCCCCGGCGCCCCCCCTCGTGGATGCTCAGGGCGTATTGATGTACCTGGCGAAGACGTCCCGGTTGACGGCGACGTTTCCCCGTTTGAAGTAGGAGGCGTGGGCGCAGCTCGGATTGACGATGCCCAGGAAGCTGGAACATGAATAGGGCGGGAGGCTGGGGAAATCGTCGTCGACGGCGTAGGGACGGCCCTGGAGCGGGCCGCCGATCGGATCGCCGAGAGCATCCAGATTGACCCAACGGCGGACCATGGCGGGGCGCTCGCCGTCGCGATTGGCGGGCCGAAGGTTCAGTTTGACCGCGCCGATCGACAGCGCCGCGCCGACCGTGAACAGGTTCCGCGCCAGCGGCGCGACGGCGCCCCCCTCCGCGAGTTCGCGCAGCCCTTCATAGGCGACGACGGTCCCCCAACTGTGGCTGATCAGGTCGATCTCGACTCCTTGACTCAGCAGCGGGCCGACGACCGCCGTGAACCGCGAAAGGATCGAGGCGCGCACCGAGTCGTTGGTCATGTAGACGGTGAAATCGTCGAGGCAGTTCAGCCCTGGGATGCTGATCAAGGCTCGGGAGTCGGCCATCGACCTGGGGGCGTCCCCCGGCGCGGGCCGCGGGCCCGACTCGATCGCATGGCGGTCCATTCGGTCCTGCAAGGTCTCGCGGATCTGAGCGGCCAACCGCGCCCGGTCGTCGGCCTCGACGCCCCGGCTGGCGGACAGAGCCCGGGCGTTCACCAGATCGCTCCAGACCACCTCGTAACGCGTCCCGCCGGGGCCTCGCTCGCCCGCGCCGAATTCGGTCGTGAACGGATGCAGCGCGGTCCACCATTCGTCGGAAAACCCCGAAACGTGCTTGCAGATCCCGTGGATGTAGACGATCGCGCGGCTCGCGACGGCGCGGGCGGGCCGAGCCGCGCGCTCCGGGAAGCCGCCGGCAAGCTCCTGTTCGTACAGGTCGAGAATCCGTCGCTGGACGTCGGGCGCCAGGCCGGCCATGCTCGCGGCCAGCCTGACGTACGGTTCGACGGCGCCCGCGCCGGCGGCCTTGTCCGGGGGCGTCGACGCCTCGGTTCGGCCGTTCCCCGATTCCGGCGCCGCGCCGAACAGCGGGCCGGAATCGTCGGCTCCTTCGAGTTGCGGATCTTGGGGGAAGCTGCCGGCTCGAAGGGCCTTCGTGACGCGGTCGATCACGTCGCGGCGCTCCAGCTCGGCGCCCCCTGCGCGAAGCGTCTGGCAGAGGAAGTGGGTGAACGCGCCGGTCGCCGCGCCGTCGATCGTCGCGTCCGCCGCCGTCTCGTCCGCGCGGCAGGCCGAGAGGAGGACGTGATTCAACTCCTTCACCTTGACGAAGCCGCGCGACCGTTTCTTCTTCGAGCGCGCCTCCTCGATCTTCTCCTTGATATGGGCCGGCGG
>CALCIC010000271.1 GCA_937907405.1 uncultured Isosphaeraceae bacterium
CCTTCGTCCAGCGGGGGCAAGGCGCGGTCCTTGGCGAAGAAGTCGCCGCTCTCGCAGATCGGCCCGACCACGTCCCACGGCTCGGCCCCTTCGATGGCGGCCTCGTAGTCCGCCGGGGGCGCCGGCAGACCCTTGGGGACCGCCACCGGCCAGATCCGGTGGAACGATTCGTACAACGCGGGGCGGATCAGGTCGTTCATCGCCGCGTCCTGAATCAGGAAGCGCTTGTCGCCCGACTGCTTGGTATATAACACACGACTGACCAGGATGCCGGCGTTGCCCGCGATCACCCGCCCCGGTTCGATCGCCAGACGGCAGCCGGTGGCCTTCAGGCCGGGCAGAATCGCCTCGGCGAATTCCTTGACCGGCTTGGCCTCGGGGCCTCGGTAGGCGATCCCGTAACCCCCTCCCATGTTGTACCAGGCGATCGGATGCCCCATCGCGCGGAGCCTGGCGATCAGGTCGACCCCCTTGGCCACCGCCTTGACGTACGGCTCGACGGTCGTGATCTGCGAGCCGATGTGCATGTGCATGCCGATCATCGTCAGGCTCGGCATGGATTTGACGGTTTCGGCGATCCGCAGCGCCCGGTCGATGTCGAGGCCGAACTTCGACTCCTTCTGCCCGGTCGCGGTGTACCGGTGTGTCTTGGGGTCGACGTCGGGATTGACCCGAAGCGCGATCGGCGCGACCCGGTTCATCCCCGCCGCGACCCGGGCGATCGCTTCGAGTTCGGCCTCGCTCTCGACGTTGAACATCAAGACGCCGGCCTCGATCGCCTGGGCGATCTCGGGGTCGCTCTTGCCCACCCCTGCGAAGACCGTCATCCCCGGATCGCCGCCGGCCTTCTGGACCCGAAACAGCTCGCCGCCGGAAACCACGTCGAACCCGCTGCCGTGGTCGCCCAGCACCTTGAGCACGCCCAGGTTCGAGTTCGCCTTCACCGAGTAGCAGATCAGCGGATCGACCTCGGCGTAGGCGTCCTGCAACGCCTTCAGCGAGCCGACCAGGGCCGCCTGACTGTAAACGTACAGCGGCGTCCCGTGCTTCTCGGCCAGCTCGGCCACCGAAACGCCTTCACAGTAAAGCTGATTGTCGCGGTATTGAAAGGCTTCCATGGGAGTATGTGGGCTCGCGGTAAAATGGAATTGTTCGCACCTGGCTTGTGCAACGGATCGAAGACCGGCTTCCCTTCTCCCCTTGCGGGAGAAGGTGCCCCGTAGGGGCGGATGAGGGGTTGTTCGTGCATCAAGGCGATCACTTCGTCCCCATGCCTTACCCTCATCCGGCCGTTCCGGCCCGACCCCGCAAGTGGGGTTCCCCCCGCTCCCGCAAGGGGAGAAGGGACGTTCACGACGACTACACGGTTCAAACTTCCAGCTTCGTCTTCCAGCCTTCAAGCTGCCTGGCGACCTCGTCCGGGGCGGTCGAGCCGTAGGATTGGAACGCCTTGATCGACTGCTCGACGCCCAGGACGGCCCGGGCTTCGACGTCGAGTTTGTCGTGGGCCTCGGCGAGTTCGGCGTCGGTCAGGTCGGCCAGGCGTTTCAGCCCCCTGCGCTCGCAGAGGCCGACCAGCCGGCCGATGACCTCGTGCGCGGTGCGCTGGGGGATGCCCTTGAGGATCAGGTATTCCATGAACGTGGTCGCGTCGAGGAAGCCCTCGTCGATCCGCTCGGTGATCTTCTCGGCCCGCAGGCTCGCGCCGTCGACCACGACGGCGGCCAGGCTCACGCAGGCTTCGACCGTGTCGAAGGCGTCGAACAGCGGCTGCTTGTCTTCTTGCAGGTCGCGATTGTAGGCGAGCGGCAGACCTTTGATCAGGACCAGGAGCGTCGTGAGCGATCCGACGACGCGGGCCGACCGCCCCCGGATCAGTTCGAGGACGTCGGGGTTCTTCTTCTGCGGCATGATGCTGCTGCCGGTGCAGATGGCGTCGGGGAGCGCCAGGAAGCCGAACTCCTGGGTGCTCCACAAGATCCACTCCTCGGCCCAGCCCGCCAGGTGCTCGGCGATCAGGGTGAGGGCGAAGACCGCCTCGATGGCGAAATCGCGGTCGCTGGAGACGTCCATGCTGTTGGCCGCGACGCCGTCGAAGCCCAGCTCGCGGGCGGTGAACGCGCGGTCGATGGGGATGCTCGTCCCGGCCATCGCCGCCGCGCCCAGGGGCAGCATGTTGAGCCGCTTGCGGGCGTCGGCCAGCCGGCCCCGGTCGCGGTCGAGCTTCTCGACGTAGGCCAGGAAATAATGGGGCGCGAGGACCGGCTGAGCGCGCTGCATGTGGGTGTAGCCGGGGAGGATCACGTCGCGGTGCCGGTCGGCCGCCTGGACGAACGACCGCTGGAGATGGGTGAGGCCGAGCGTCAGGCGGTCAATGGCGTCGCGGGTCCAGAGCTTGACGTCGGTCGACACCTGGTCGTTGCGGCTCCGGCCGGTGTGCAGCTTGCGGCCGACGTCGCCGAGCTTCTCGGTGAGCGCCGACTCGATGTGCATATGGACGTCTTCGCGCTCCAGGACGAACGGGAACCGCCCTTCCTCGATCTCGGTCTGGATCTCCGCCAGCCCACGGACGATCTGGTCGCACTCGTCGGCCGTCAGCAGCCCGACATGCGCGAGCATCCGCGCGTGCGCCTGCGAGCCGAGGATGTCGTGACGGAACAGCCTCTGGTCAAAGGAGATCGATTCGGTGAACTCCTCGACCCGCCGATCCGTCCCGGCGTCGAACCGCCCCCCCCACGGCTTGCTGGCCACAGGTCGTCTCCCCTTCGCCAAGCCCGTTGAAATCCACTACGAATCCAAATGCGCGACCTTTCAGCAGCCGAAGCGCAAGTATAGGCAGTCGCCCGCTTCCGAGTCAAACAGCCGCGCCGCCGCCAGGCGGTTCCAAAGTCCGATTGCTCCCGAAATGCCGCCGGCGACGACGGAAAGGCTTGCCGAAGCGACACTGTGCGCGGTTCTCGGTCAGAATCGACTGTTCAGGAGGACGGAGCACTCACGAGGCGGAAAGGTTCATGGGCGCCACGGGTTCCGTACTCGGCCCCCGTGCCGGGCCAAGCCTCGGGTTCACGGGGGCCGAGTACGGAACTCGTGGCACGCAGAACATTTCGATGGTCATAGATGGGATGGACCGGAATTGACTCCTTGGATCGGGGCGACCGTATGATCACGCGAGGCCATGCTGCGGACGTATTCGTCGTGGGAGCGGCCGTGGCGGGCGAGGCATTCATCTTAAGCCTAGGTCCGGACCCGGCGGGGATGCTCCGGATATGGGGCGTCCACGTGATGATCGGGGCTTTTCTGTCGACTACCTTCGTGCTACTTGGCCGCAACCGGGCCGAGTGGAATTTCCTGGACCTGTTGGCTTTCCTCCTCCCGTTCGCCACGTGGCACGCGCTCGGCTCGATCTTCTCTTTCGAGGGAAAGACCCTGGGGAATCTAGCTGAACCCATCTACCTCAGCTTCGGAATCCCGGTCGCCGCAGCGATCCGAGTCGTCGCCGGTCCTCGAGCCGACAAGAGGCTTATGTCGCTAAGTCTCGTCGCCTTGCTTTGCCTTACTGCGACCGGGATCTATTTGTGGACGCCGGCTTTGCCCGAATAAGCGCCTTTGATCGCAGTCGCCGATTTTCTGCTCGGCAGGTTCTTAGCTCGCGTCGATCGACCGTTGATGGCCATCGAGGAAACCATCCGCGCGGCGCCCGCCACTACTCCTCGTGCTCGTCGAACAGCGCCTCGATGTCCTGGGATCCGTGCAGCACCCTGACCACTTCCACACCGCTTTCGGGCAGAGGGCGATAGAACACCAGATGGTTACGGAACTTTCCCGCTGGGAAGAACCGCAACTCGGAGAGCCGGGGGTGCTCGGGGTTCCATCGCGTGCCCATGCCCGGCGTCCTGGCGAGCTTCGAGATGGTCTGCTCGATCGCCCTGGCGAAGCGTACAGCGACGGCGAAGCTTGCGTGTTCGGCGAGGTAGTCGGCGTGCTGGAGGATGTCTCGGACGGCGGCCGGTCGTTTAACGACCGTCGGCTTTCTTTGCGGCATGCGTCTTTCCCTGGCGAGTCGCGTGACGTTCCGCGAGGGTCCGGTGGATCGAGTCCCAATCCTCGGCCGTGAACGGGGTGGCTGGTCCCGAATCGAGCCCTTCTAACAGCAGAGCGTCGACTTGCTTGCGTCGCGCGGCTTTCGCCTGGGATTCCCGGATGAGGGCCCGCATGTACTCGCTGACCGTCCCGAAGCCTTGGCGCTCGGCCTCGGCCTCGATGAACGCCTTCATGTCGTCGGGAAGTGAGATGTTCATGGTCGCCATGATGAGGAGCCCTCCTGTCCTGGGAAGCCTATCATGTTTGGCAAGCCTTGCCAAATACAGGAGATTCAAAAGCATCCCAAGCTTTCCCCAACCCTGGCGGGACATGGACGCCGAGCCCGGTTGCGAGCATGCTATAAGGAAGGGTGGGAACGAAAGGACCGAACATGCGACGGCGCGGGCTGCGATTGGCGTGGAGTTGGCTTCTGGGCGCGACGGCGGTCGGGGCTGTCGCGTGGAGCCTGGCCGGCGAGAATCGTTCGCTGGGCCTGGCGCTCGCCGTGGTCGGGACGATCATCCTGGTCCTCGCCTACGATCTGTATTCCGAAGCCATGTCCCAGGGCCGCGCCGACGGCCTGGCGACGACGCGGGCGCATCGAGCGCGGCTTTTCTGGATCTGTATCGGAATTTCGACAATGATCATCGGATTCCCTGTCAACCTGCTGATGCGATGGAACTTACATAATATCCACGCCATGGCGCTGGAGGCTGTAAGGTCATTCGAACACGGCGGCAACGCATCGGTCGACCTCATCTACCAGGGCGTTACGACGAACTCGATCCTCGGGACGCTCGCAGTCGTCAGCCTCATGACGCTCTGGTGGAGGGCGTTCGTCCGACCGGACGAGATGTGGCGAGCCGCCGCCCCGTCCGTCGTTCGTAAACAACGGATGAACTCGAGTGAGCCGTGAGACACGGTGACGGAGGCGGCCCATGCCAACTCGTGCCGGTCGATTGAAGCTCTGGTGGTTGATGGCCGTAGTGGCGATCGCGGCCGTTGCCTGCGCGGTGGGGCGGGAGCATGGCGGGCTCGCCGCAGGGGCCGCTCTCGTCTGCGCTTGCATCATCGCCCTTGCATCGATACGTTACGCCGATTTCATGGGCTTGAGAGAAGTGCAAGGCTTGGCGACGAGTCGGACTCGGAAGGCATTGATCGCTTTGAACGCAATGGTCGTCGCGGTCCTGGTGATCGGTCTCTCGGATCTCGCCTTCCTCGCCGGCTATTTTGGTTACATGAAACTGTTTCCACGGATCAGCAGCCGTTGGACGCAGTACGATGATCCAAGCTGGATGGCCATGAGCGCGGCCGCCGGGACGGCGCTGGCGGTTCGAGTGGCCATTGCATTGAGACGAAGGCTCTGGTCGCTTCAGTCGATCACTCCGAAGCGTGGCTGGCGAAGGGAGTTAGGGTGGGGCGTAACGGCCGTCGTGATTCCCCGAGTGATCCTTGAATACCTGGACTGACGAGAAGGCCGGCGGCGAGGACGAACTCCGATGGAAACCACGACGACTCCGGCGCGATCGGAGGGGATGAGTCGGCGCCGCCGGCTCCTGTCGCTGTTGATCGTCCTGTTCGCAATCTACTTCATCGCCCAGATCGTGGTGGTGGACGAGGTCTGGACGCCCACCGGGCCGTACGACCACATCGAGGGCGCCCAGCCCCATCGGGTCACGACATGGGTTTCGGTCTCCGTGTTCGGTCGCTCGTTCTCGCTGCCGGTCTTCACGCGATCCGACATGAAGAATACTCAATTCGAGTGAGCCGAGCCCGATTTGCCGCGCGGCCCGCGCAAAGTCGTCGCGCGAGGCGCCGATCTTTTGCAAAGCCTCGACGGCCCGGCTATGCTGCGCCTCTTTTGCGTTCGTCGTCAACGCGAGGGGGATCGGCATGGGGCGAGCTTCGAGGGCGAGGGCCTGGGAGGTGACGTTCGCCGGGACGGCGGTCAACCTTTGCCTGGGCATCCTTTATGCGTGGAGCGTCTGGAAGGGGAACCTCGTCGGCGACGCCGAGCATCCGCCGGGGTCGGCGATGTCGGGGGTGAACGCGGGGTGGACGTACCTCACCGACGCGCAGGCGACCTGGGCCTACGCCGCCTGCGGGATGATCTTCGCGGTGATGATGATCCCCGGAGGCCGGATTCAGGACCGCTACGGGCCCAGGTTCGGCGCGACGCTCGGCGGGCTGTTCCTGGCGGCCGGCTGCATCCTGGCCGGGCTGATGAAGTCGTACGTCGGGCTGTTGCTCGGGTTCGGCGTGCTGGGGGGGATCGGGATGGGGTTCGGCTACGCGGCGACGACCCCGGCGGCGGTCAAGTGGTTCGGCCCGCACCGCCGGGGGCTGGTCGTGGGGCTCGTGGTCGGCGGCTACGGCGCGGCGGCGATCTACATCGCGCCGCTGGCCAAGAGCCTCATCGCCAACTACGGGCTCTCGGGGAGCTTCATCGGGCTGGGAATCCTGTTCGCCGTGGTGGTCGTGGCGGCCGCCCGGCTGCTCGTCTTCCCGCCGGCCGACTATGTGCCCCCAGCCTCCGACGCGGCGGCCTCGACGAAGCTGTCGGTCGTCGACTGGACCGCGCCGGAGATGCTGCGGACCTGGCAGTACTACGGCCTGGTGTTCCTGTTCATCGGCTCGGCCCAGTCGGGGCTGCTGATCATCGCCAACGCCGCGCCGCTGCTGAACACGACGGCCAAGAGCCTGGCGTTCTTCGCGGCCAACGCCTGGCTGCTCGCCTCGTTCGGCGGGCTGGTGAACGCCTCGGGGCGGGTCGGCACCGGGTTCTACTCGGATCGGATCGGACGGTCGAACGCATATGTCGTGAACGGCGTGATCTCGGCGGCCTGTCTGTTCCTGATGCCCTCGATCATAGCGTCGGAGAGCGTGCTGTTGTTGTTCGTGGCCGTCGGGGTGGCGTACTGGCAGTACGGCGGCGCGCTCGCGCTCATGCCGGCGTTCACGGCCGACTTCTTCGGAGCCAGGAACATGGGGTTCAACTATGGTTTCGTGTTCCTGGGATGGGGGATCGCGTTCTTCGTCCCCCAGGTCGCCGGCTACATCAAGGACGCCACCGGGAGCCTGGACGCCGCGTTCCACCTCTCGGGCGCGCTGCTGGTCGCGGCCGTGGTCCTCAGCCTCGTCCTCAGGAGGCCGCTGAAAACCATCGAGACGCCCGCGGCGGCCTGACGATTGCGGAATTCCCCGCCGGGCGCTCACCTCGGACCTCCCGTCGACGCCTATTTGTTTAGATTTCTTAATGGAGGCATGTAGGCTTCCAATGCCCGTCAAGAACATGATAATCTGAACGCCGACAGCTCCGACCGCGCCGTTGTCGTGCCTCCAGAGGAATGCGGGTCGAGCGAGGTCGAGGCCCCCACGGCCCGATTCGTTGCGGATTTTCAACTTAACCACCGCCCGCCGTCAGGATTGCTTGTAGCGGGGCGGTGGGCGTCAGCATAATCAATCCCTCGACCGCCGGCCCGAAGACACCGCCTCTCCGTCGAGCGGGGAACGGCGCCGGCTCACCCCGTTACGGACGGCTGAATAGGTATCATGGCGAACACAACACGTTGGATCGTCCCGGCGGCCGTATTGGCCGTCGCCGGGCTGGCGCTCGCTGTTCCGACCCCGGCCGCCGCGAGCGAGGCGGACCTGATCCTGCCCGACCTGGCGGCGCGTGCGTATTTAGGCGGTTTAATCAACGGCCGGACGCTGCTGATGGGGGGCCTGGCGGTCTGCGCCCTGGGGCTGGCCTTCGGGCTGGTCTTTTATCGGCAGCTTGAGAAACTTCCCGTGCATCACACGATGCGCGAGGTGAGCGAGTTGATCTACGCGACCTGCAAGACGTATCTGCTCCATCAGGGCAAGTTCATCATGGTGCTCTGGGCGTTCATCGCGGCGGTGATCGTCGCGTACTTCGGCTTCATGTCGGAGGGGAACGGCGAGCGGGCCGTCGAGGGGCTCCGCGAGGTTTCGAGGCTGGTGAAGGTGCCGGTGATCCTGGCGTTCAGCCTGCTGGGGATCGCCGGCAGCTATCTGGTCGCCTGGTTCGGCATCCGGATCAACACGTTCGCCAACAGCCGGACCAGCATGGCCAGCCTGAAGGGGCTGCCGTATCTCTGCTACTCGATCCCGCTGAAGGCCGGGATGTCGATCGGCATGGTCCTGATCAGCGTCGAGCTGCTGATCATGCTTTGCATCCTGCTGTTCGTCCCCCGAGAGCTGGCCGGATCGTGCTTCATCGGGTTCGCGATCGGCGAGTCGCTGGGGGCGGCGGCCCTGCGGGTGGCGGGGGGCATCTTCACCAAGATCGCCGACATCGGCGCCGACCTGATGAAGATCGTCTTCGGCG
>CALCIC010000272.1 GCA_937907405.1 uncultured Isosphaeraceae bacterium
GGTGGGGACGCTGACCGAGACGCTCGACGCGCTGTTGGTCGCGCGTCGGCACGGTTTCCGCCCGGTGGTTTCGGCGCGGTCGGGCGAGACCGAGGACGCGACGATCGCCGACCTCGCCGTCGGGACGGCCGCCGGCCAGATCAAGATCGGCTCCGTCGCTCGATCGGAGCGCCTCGCCAAGTACAACCGCCTCCTCCGCATCGAGGAAGCCCTCGGCCCCGACGCCCCGTTCGCCGAGCGAGGGACGCTGGGTCGTTGATATCTCACCTGTCACGGACGTCCTCAAATTACCAGCCCGACGCGCAAGCGAGGGAATGATCGATACTGACTGCCACGAATGTCACGAGCCTCCCAAGGCGCTCCCCTCGCTTGCGCGTCGGGCTGGTATTTCGGCGCCCACGACTTTCCGGATCAGCGACGGGACGCCCGCCAAGCCTTGCCAAACGACCCGTCGCGGTGGCCGCCCTCGAAAGACGTGACAGGTGAGAGGTCAACGCGGCTCGTCGAGTCGTTCCACGATCTTCCGTAGCTGCGCCTCGACCGTCCTGAGCCGTCGTTCGAGTCGTTCGACTTTTCCTTCAAGCCCCGGCGCGCCCTCTGGATGATCGGACGCCTCGGCGTCATTGTCTTTCGTCTCCAGCGAAGTCGCGGGCGATCGACCGTCCTTCTCGTTCTGGAACTTCGGATCGCGAAAAACGACCAGGAGGTCGCCAGTCTGAAGTCTGTAATTGGTCGAGGCGTCGCCGCCGAACGTGATCTTGTCGAGATGGACGGGCAGCTTCTGCTTTCCCCCGTCCGCGTCTTGCCGCACGAGAAAGACGCGGTGGAGGTCCGACATGGACGTCAGCCCACCGGCGAAGGACACCGCGTCGAGAATCGTCTCATTCCCGGTGAGCACGAATCGGCCCGGCCTGGGAACCTCGCCGACAACACGGTAGGTCTTGCTATTATACGCCGCGACGTCGACGAGGACGCGGTCGGAGTCCTTGGGGTCGACCCGCTTGATTTCATGCGCGACGAGATCCTCCTTACGCAACCCTAGCTGGTCATCCGTCAAATATTTCCTCATATGCAGAATGATTTTTTCCTTGATTTCGGGGATCGTGAGCCCCGCAACCGGCACTTGCCCGTAGAATTCAAAGGAGATCGTGCCGTCAAGACGCACCAAATACTTGCCCGAGAGGGGCCGTCCCGGTAAAGACTGGAGCACCTCCACGCGGAGCAAGTCGGGCGGTTCGACAATGTAATCCTTCACCGTTGGTCTGGGCGGCGTCCTTTCTCGCACCAGCACGCCGTTTTCCTTAGGAGAGGACCTATCCTCGGGCTCGGATCTGCTGGCCGTCTGCGCCCCAAGGCCCAGACCGATCGAAGCCGCCAGAACCAGGCACGTCGGCGCCGCAACCATTCCGACTTTCATCATGATCATCCTCCTTGCAACCTGAAGTGTGAGACCCGCGACGTGCGCCGCGGCGACGTTGGAGACGACCTGGCCCGAGGCGACCTTTGCGGCGGCCTGGACGGTGCTTTGGACAAGGGCCGAGGACAGGGGAAGGACGGCCGGCGCCGGATCGACGTCGGAGACGCCTCGACGGACGAGCCGTTTTCGGAGCAGGCCCCGCGCCCGGGCCATCCGGCTGCGGACCGTTCCGAGGGGGCAGTTCAGCCGCGCGGCGGCCTGTTCGTGGGTCAGGCCCTCCCAGTAGCAGAGGACGACGACCGATCGGTAGCGGTCGGGCAGGCGGAGGACTTCCTCTTGCACCGCCAGATCGTGAAACGCCGAGTCGTCGGGCGCGGAGACGACGGCGAGCCGCATCATCCCGCGCTCATGCTTCCGCCGCTTCGCGGCCTCGACCCGCGATCGGGCCGAGACGCGGGCGGCGACGCCGTAGAGCCAGCTTCCGATCGCGTCGTGGTTGCGGATCGTCCGGAACCTCCTGACCAGCACCAAAAACGTCGCCTGGAAGGCGTCCTCGGCGTCGTGCGGGTCGTTCAACACGTTGCGGCAGACGCGCAGGACCATCGGCCCGTGCCGGGTCACGAGCGCCTGGAACGACGCCTCGGCCTCTTCGAACGACGACCGGGAGATCCGGGCGATCAGTTCCCGGTCGGAAAGCCCGGCGGCCGTCCCCACCTGGAACAGGGTCGTCAAGTCGCGCTGAAGCCGATTGGGCGCGGGCGAACCACCGGCCATTCCATGCCTCCTCGATCGTGGAGCGGTTCGTTCGAGTTTCCTGATAGTGCCAGAAACCCGCGCGGACTATCCATGACTTCGAGGAGAATTCCCTGGTCTCAGCCGGTCGTCCGCGATCCGTGCTTCATCACGGCCGGCTCGATCGCGCCGCCGCGACGCGCCGAGACGCCGTCGGGGGGCGGGGGGGCGAACCGGCGGCTCAGGTCGATCAGGAGGAAGAGCCCCGCCGAGGCGGTGACCAGCAAGACCACGGCCGCGACGGGCCAGATCGTCGCCGTCGAGAAGAGGAAGTCCTGATCGCGACTGACCGTGGCCAGGATGGCGCGCGAGCCGATCAGCGCGGCCCAGATGATGAACAGGATCGCCCACGTCTCGAAGAGCCGGAACCGCCAGGAAGTCGCGGTCGTGGACGCGAACGTCAGGCGTCGACGGCCGATCACCGGCTCGTGCGGCGGCTCGGCCCCCTTCAGCAAGAACCGCGGCAGCCGGACGGCCTTGACCGCCGGGGGGGGCGCCGCGTCGTCGTCGGGCTCGATCGCACCGTCCCAGTCGTCGTCCCAATCATGGGCGTGCGACGCGCGCTCGTCATCATCGTCCGAGTCGAACTCATCGGTCAGCGCCTCGATCTCGTAGGACGAGGAGCTGGGGTCCAGCCGGGGGCGGGCGAGGTCGTGGCGAAGATCGCGCCGCGCCCCCTCCTCAATCACGCCGGGCGTCCGCGCGACCCGCTCGCCGATGGCGAATCGGTGCTGGCATTTGGGACAGCGCGCATGGTGCGGCACCGCGGCCACATATCCCGGCACACGCCCCGTAAAGCCACAGACCGGACACTCGATGATCATGAGGATCTCACGCTCGGATCAAATCAACCTTGGAGCGGAGAGACCATGTTACTAATCCGACCCGCGACCTCCAACCGAAAAATCGCGATAATTCAATTATTCCGACGATTTGTTGCTCGGAACCGACGAAGTCGACCGAACACGACGCCACGTCGCCTCAGCGCGGCGTCGCGTAGGAGGCGACGACCGCCCGGGCGGTTCGAAGGCCGTCGACCGCGGCGCTGATGATGCCTCCCGCATAACCCGCCCCCTCGCCGCAGGGGAACAGGCCGGCGACGGTCGGACTCTGGCGCGAGACCGGATCGCGGGGGATGCGGACCGGAGAGCTGCCTCGCGATTCCGGGCCGGTCAGCGTGGCGTTCTTGAGGAACTGGCGATCGAGCCGGCGGTCCATCATCGGCAGCCCTCGAACCAGGGCGAGGGCGACCTTCTCGGGGAGCAACGGGCCCAGGTCGGCGGCGGTCGTCATCCCCCGGGTGTAGCTGGAGGGGAGCTTGCCCCGGCTCGATCGGTTGGCGAGGAAGTCGCTCGCCCACTGAATCGGCGCGCCGTAGGATCGTCCGGCGGCGATGTACGCGGCGCGCTCGTAATGTTGCTGAAAGTGAACGCCGGCCAGCGGATGCGAACCGGATTCGGCCGGATCGATGGTCACGACCAGGCCGCTGTTGGAGAACGGCGAATCGTGGCGGCTCTCGCTCATGCCGTTGGTGCAGAAGTAGCCCGGCTCGCTGACGCTGGGCATCACGTAGCCGCCGGCGCACATGCAGAAGGTGAACAGGTCGCAGCTCCCGGCGCGGACCGACATGATGTAGTCGGCCGCCCCCAGGGCCGGGTGCCCCTGCCGGCCGCCGTGGCGCGCCTTGTCGATCTGTTCTTGAGGCTGTTCGATCCGGACGCCGAACTGGAACGGCTTGGCCTCGATCGGCACCCCCCGGCGGAGCAGCATGTGGTAGGTGTCGCGGGCGCTGTGGCCGATCGCCAGGACCGCGGCGTCGGCGGCGATGTAACCCGAGCTGGTGGAGACGCCTCGAAGCCGGCCCTCGGCGAGGTCGAGGTCTTCCACCCGGCACGAGAACCGGACCTCGCCCCCGAGCTCTTCGAGCTTCCTCCGGAGGGTCCGGACGATGAGCGGGAGCCGGTTCGAGCCGAGGTGGGGGCGATGCTCGTAAACGATCGACGGCTTGCCGTGGCACTCGGTCAGGATTTCGAGGACGCGATGGACGTCGGGGCCGCCGCTCCGCGAGGTCAGCTTGCCGTCGCTGAACGTGCCGGCGCCCCCCTCGCCGAACAGGTAGTTGCTCTCCGGGTCGACGAGGCCGCCGGCGTCGAACCCCCGGACGTCGGCGACGCGGTCCTTGACGGCGCGGCCGCGCTCGAGGATCAGCGGCCGGTAGCCTTGCAGCGCCAGCAGATAGCCGGCGATCAGCCCGGCGGGCCCGGCGCCGATGATCACCGGGCGATGCTCCAGGGGGCGCCCCCCCGGCTCGGGCCATTCGAAGTGGTCGGCCTGGTAGGGCTGGACGTCGAACCCCAGGGCGGCGACCGCGCGGTCGGCGGCGTCGGCGGGGAGTTCGACCTCCATCGCGTAGTTGAAGTGGAGGTCGTCGCGGCGCCGCGCGTCGAGGCTCTTGCGGAGGATCCGCCACCCCAGCACGGCGTCGGGGCTGAGCCGCAGCCGCGCGGCGACCCGCGCCGGCAGCAGCTCCTCGGCGTCGTCCAGTTCGAGGCGGACGTTGTTGATCTTGACCGACGTTTTCATGGGTGAATCAATAAGCGGGTCGAAACCCGCGTTGGAAGGAGAAGGCTCAGCGCGGCCGAACGGACGGAACCGCTCAAGACGCCGAGGGGCCGAAGCAGACGAGGGTGATGTCGTCGGCCTGGACGTGGCCCGAGGAGAATTCGCGGATCTCCTGGAGGACGGCCTTGCCGACCGCGACCGGGCCGCCCGAGGTCGCCGCGACCCGGCGCAGCAACCGGCGGTTGTCGCGACTGTCGTACAATTCCTCGCTCATGTTGCGCGAGTCGGGCACGCCGTCGGAGTAAACCATGACGACGTCCCCCGGCGCGAGCTGGACTTCAAGTTGCTGATAGTCGGCGCCCGGCACGATCCCCAGGGGGAAGCCGGCGACGTCCTCGCCGACCTCCTCGACCGCGCCGCCGGCGCGACGGATCAGGATCGGCAGGTGCCCGGCCGAGGCCAGGGTCAAGGTGTTTCGCTGCGGATCGAGCGCGCTCAGGCTGAGGGTGATGAATTTCTCCTCGATGCCGGCGGCGAACAGCAGGCAGTTCAGCTCGCCGGCCGCCGCCGCGGGGGAGTTCTCGGTGAGCATGCAATACCGAGTGTCGCCCGAGAATTTGGCCATCATCAGGGCCGCCGAGACCCCCTTGCCCGAGACGTCCCCCAGCGCGATCGCGCAACGGCCGCCGGAGAGGGGCACGAAGTCGTAATAATCGCCGCCGACCTCGTAGGCCGGCTCGTAGTGGGCGTAGAAGTCATAGCCGGCGATCTGGGGCGTCGACTGCGGCAGGAACCGTTTCTGGACCTGCTCGGCCAACTTGAGGTCGCGGTCGATCCGCTCGCGCTCGAGCAACGACTCGTGCAGCATGGCGTTCTGGATCGAGATCGCCGCCTGGCCGGCGACCGCGGCGAGGACGTCGAGGTCTTCCTGGTGGAACTGCTTGCGGTCGCTGGTGTCGAGTTGGATGATCCCCACCGCCTGGCCGTCGGGGGTGAGCATCGGCACGCACATCACCGACCGGATCTTGAGATCGGCGATCGACGCGCTGGTGGGCAGGTTCTTGTCGGCGCCGGCGTCCTGGCTGAGCACGGCCTTCTTCTGGCCGAGCACGTGGTTGACCAGCGACCGGCTCATCATCATCGGTTCTTCGTCGGCCGGCGCGGTCGGATGAAAGTTGGTCCGCCCCCGGCCCGGCCGGTTCTTGGACGCCTTGCGGACCAGCCGCTTGGTCTCGGGATCGACCAGGACCAGAAACAGCCGCTCCGCCTGGGGGAACAACTCCATCAGCGAATCGAGGACCCGAGGCGCGACGTGGTCCATCTTCAGTTCGGTCGACAGGTCGCGGGTGATTTCGAGGATCGCCTTGAGCTTGACCTCGGGCTTGACCATGCTGGCCACGGCGCTTGAGCGCGAGGCGTCGAGGGTGTGCATGGGAGGGAAGTCCAGCGCGTCGCCGTCGGGGACGATCACGACCTCGCTCTCCTCGACCGCCGACTCGCCGGGGGGCTTGAGATGGAAGACGAACTCGACGTCGCAGATGTTGATCCGGTCGCCGGGGACGAGCTGATGGTCGCTGCCGGGGATGAGCTTCGCGTTGTTGACCTTGGTCATGTTCCGCGACTTCAGGTCGCAGACGTAGAACTCCTCCCCCTTGCGATAGATCTCCGCGTGCTTGCGGCTGACCCCGTTCGGGTCCAGAACGATGTGGCAGTGCTCGGGCGATCGACCGATGACGGTCCGATCGCTCTTGAGCTCGATGACCTGACCGGCGGTGGCGCCGTTGGCGCGTTTCAGGAAAGCCATTCCCGTTCTCCGAGACCCCGACCCGAACCGTAACGTCTATTCGAACCCGCCCGATGAAGCCCGTCGGTCGATCCAGGCCGCACGCTATCGAACGGCGAGGTCAGGCGACCACGCGCGGTCGAGCAGCTTCAGCAGCCGCATCTGAATCTTCGACAGCGAGGCCCGAATCCCCGCCTGCCCCGTCGCGCCGGGCTGCGGCTCGGCCTCCAGCGCGTCGGTGACGATCTCCACGCAGAAGGCGATCAGCCC
Source organism: uncultured Isosphaeraceae bacterium (assembly GCA_937907405.1). Lineage (GTDB taxonomy): Bacteria > Planctomycetota > Planctomycetia > Isosphaerales > Isosphaeraceae > Paludisphaera. The sequence continues at coordinate 6,825 of CALCIC010000272.1, forward strand.
CGGATCGTAGACCGGCCGATCCATCCGCGTGACGATCTGGTTGATCCGCTCGATCACGCCGTCCAGATCGCGCCTCAGGACGAACCCGGCGGTTTCCAGGACTTCGACCAGCTCTTCATCGCGGGTCTGCCGCCCCCCCCAACCGTTGATCTCCCGCGCCAGCGCCGCGACCCGGTCGCCGTCCCTCTCACGATACAGTACGCGACCGAGTTGAAGATAGGCGGGGGAGGTCCATTCGGATTTCGGATAGTAGCCGGGGACCGCCAGCCAGGCCGCCGCGAGTTCCTCCGGCGCGGCCGCCAACTGGGCGTGCCGGTACTGCATCTCGGAGCCGTCCATCCTGGGGATCGACGACCAGCGCGGGCCGATCATCAGCCCCGGCGCGAGCGCGGCCGCCTCCTTCCGCACCGCCGCCCGCTCCCGCTCCCGCGATTGCCAGCCGAACAGGCCCCCCACGATCAGGCCGACCCCGCCGATCAGAACCAGAACGCGGGGCCGGAACCAGGTCTCCTCCCTCATCGCCAGGTCGAGGGGCGCCCTCAACAGCGCCGAGATCTTCGAGGCCGCGGCCGACGGCTGGGTCTCCGCCTCCTCCGCCTCTCGAATCGTGGTGATCCCGCTGACCTCGGGTAGAAACGCGCTGGGCACGGGTTGGAGCAGGGCCCGGATCTTGGCGAGGTCCACCAGCATCTCGGCGGCCGACTGGTAGCGGTCCTCGGGCTTCTTGGCCATCAGCTTGAGAACCAGCCGGTCGAGCTCGACGGGGATCTCGGGGCGACGGACGCGCATGCTCGCCGGTTGCTCGCGGACGTGCTTCATCGCCAGCGCCAGGGTCGACTCCGCCCGGAACGGGGGCTCGCCCACCAGCATGTGGTAAAACGTCACCCCCAGCGAGTAGAGGTCGCTGCGGGTGTCCATCGCATGGCCCTGGGCCTGCTCGGGACTCATGTACAAGGGGGTGCCCATCGTCGTGCCGTGCTGGGTCACGTGATGGGTGTCCGACTCCATGTCGCGGCAGAGGCCGAAGTCGGCGACCTTGATCCTCCCCTTCCTCGTCAACAGCAGGTTCTCGGGCTTGACGTCGCGATGGATCAGTCCGACCTCCCCCGCCGCGCCGATCGCGTTGCCCGCCTGCCGCATGATCGACAACGCCAGCGGCAAGTCGAGCGACCCCTTCTTGAGCAAATACTCGCGCAGGTTCGTCCCCTGCACGTACTCCATCGCGATGAAGTGGATCCCGTCCTCGCAGCCGAGCGTGTAAACCTGCACGATGTTGGCGTGGTTGAGCTTGGCCACCGCCGTGGCCTCAATCCCGAATCGACTTAAATAAGCCGGACGAGACACCCATTCGGGAAGCAGGACCTTGACCGCGACGTGGCGGTTGAGGCTCTTCTGCTTGGCCAGGTAGACCTCGCCCATGCCCCCCCGGCCGATGAGCCGCTCGATCTCGAAATCACCGAGAACCCGCCCGGTCAGGTCGCGGGGCGCCGAGGCCGAGGGGTCGACCCAGTGCTTGGTTTCCTCGGTCTTGGACCGCTCTTGTTCGGCGTTCATAGATCGGAAGAGCACACGTCTGAACTCCAGTCACCTTGTAATCTCGTAT
>CALCIC010000273.1 GCA_937907405.1 uncultured Isosphaeraceae bacterium
CGCGATGGACCGAACAGGCGGGATCGGACTCATCTCGATTCGCATGATTCGATTTGATCGACACATTCACTCCATTCGTTGCAATCGACAGTCGGTCCTCGTCTGGTCCCGCCGTAATTCTCCGAAATTCTCTTTCGATCGCGACGATCGATGCTGGCCGCGTCATCGCCTCATTCACCTAATCCGCAACTGGCGACGTGGTTTTCGTGATCGCCAGTCTTTTCCGAATTCCTATGTCTCGTATATTCCCAATACATCCTAGATTTCCAGGTCGCCCTTAAGTTATCAAAGAAGGGCGTCCGATACTCCGTAGTAGTCAAGCCGTGGGCGGCAAAGCGGCGTGGGGGGACCGGGTAGGAACGCGTTGGCCGGCTCGTGATGGGTTGGTCGATGGTTTCTTGGGACCTGTTCCCGCGAGCCGCGGTTTGCCGTGATGGTCTTTTTTGCGCCATAGGGGGGAGCGAGGGAGGGAGATCTTTCTCGCTCGAGTACATCACCCCGCCGCGGGTTCGCGTCCGGCCCTCCAGGTCGTCGGGCGAGGGCCCGCAGCCTCGGCTTCGTTTCTCGTCTACCGATTCGGGGGACGTGAGCGGACCTTGTTACGACCGACACAACGAGGATCTTCATGGCCCGGATTCGCCGACATCGCCGTGACACGGTTCAGAGCCCCCTGGAGACGTATCTCCGGGAGATCAACGAAGTGGCTCTGTTGACCGCGGATGAAGAGAAACAATTGGCCTATCAGATTGCGGAAGGCGACGACGCGGCCCGCGAGCGCATGGTCCGCGCCAATTTGCGGCTGGTGGTGAACATCGCCCGGGGATACGTAGGCAAAGGGTTGGCGCTCCAGGATTTGATCGAGGAAGGCAATCTTGGGTTGTTAAGGGCCGTGGAGGGGTTCGACCCGGCCGTGGGGACTCGATTCAGCACGTATGCGAGCTACTGGATCAAGCAGTCGATCAAGCGAGCGCTTGTGAATACGGCCAAGCCGATCCGGATTCCGGCGTACATGGTCGAGCTCCTGTTCAAGTGGCGGAGGACGGCCGCCGAGCTGCAGGAGGGGTTTGGTAGGGCGGCGACGGTCGAGGAGATCGCTCGCACGCTCAACCTGCCGAAGAAGAAGCTGGCGATCGTCAAGAAGGCGATCAAGGTCTACAACCTCGTCCCCCAGACCGACCAGCCCGAGAACGGCTGGAGCCTGGGCGAGATGCTCATGGACGAGCGGACCCGCGCCCCGGACGTCGAGATGGTCGAGGCCGACAACCTTCGACTGGTGATGAACCGGCTCGACGAGATGGACAAGCGCGAGGCCACCGTGCTTCGGATGCGGTTCGGGCTCAACGACGCCCCTCCCAAGACCCTCAAGGAGATCGGCGAATGCCTCGGCTTGACGAGGGAGCGGGTGCGCCAGATCGAGAATGAGGCCCTCGGCAAGCTGTCGGCGACGCTCCAGGCCGACTGAAGCCGTTCGAAGGGCTCGCCGCCCTCCGCCTCAGTCGTCGGCGGTAGAGTCGCGTTCCCCAGACCCCCGCGCCGCACGTCAGCACGAACAGGATCGAGGTCGGTTCGGGCACCGGCGCGGCCATCGGCTGCCGGCCCGCTCGCAGGCTGGTGAGCGGCCTGTCCCCCGAGAAGCTGGCGGCGAAGTCCCCCTGGAACGTGCTGTTGGCCTGGGGCGTGATCCGGAAGTAGGCTTCCGGGCCGAACGCCTCGGCCAGCTTGCCGCCGGTCACCTTCAGGCTCAGGTCGAACACTCCCGAGCCACGCGCCGGTTGGCCCGAGAGGGCTTCGGCGCCGAACGCGGTCGGCCGCCCTTCCAGGAGGAGGCCCTCGTAGACCTTGCCGCCGATCTCCACCGATCCGCGAAGCTCGAACCTGTTGCTCGGCTGATCGACGAGCTTGCCGTCGCGGTCGAGCGTGAGCTGGAGCGACTCGTTGAGCGTGCCGTCGTCGTCGGGCATCACGTCGAGCATGTTCCGCCCGGTCGGCCCCAGCGAGATCACGTGGGGAGCGTTGGTCACCCGGAACACTCCCGTCTGGGAGTCGTGGTTGAAGTTGTACGTTTGCTCCCCCACGATGTCGCCGGCGATGTCGGGGTAGGAGCGGAATCCGTGGGGGCGGATCAGGTCGCCCCGGGTCGAGGCGCAAAGCCCGACCACGGCGACGCACAACGCCCCCGAGACCATGGGGATTCGGAACCGGCTTCTGACTCTGTCGTTGTCGTTTCGCATCCGGTGCATGGCGACGTCCCTTCGACACCCGCATCCCGCGGGCGTGACCTGACCTCCTGGTGATCGGCGTCTGGCTGGCTGGGCCGCCCGGCTCGTCGGCTCCACGCCGAGGGGACCGAGCCGGAGAGTGGCGAGGCAGGCTCGAAGCGGATCAGGGTGTCAGGTCAAGGGTGTGCAAACCGCCGCGAGCCCGTCGACGAAACCATCAAAACGACCGAATCCGGCCTTGCGACGATCCTCGACACCGGGGATTTAATCCGGAGACGTCCTGGTTGTCAAGGCGGAATTCGGAACCGACGTCGTCGCATCGTCGCCCCCTTCCACCCGACCGCGGGTTGGGAACGAACTTCGACGCGCCTTCACTTCGCCCGGCGAGCCGCCGCGTTTAGATCGTGCGAGGGAACGGCCTTACCGGGGGCGGTCCCAGATCCGCGGTCTACTTCTTGGCGTCGGTCGGGGTGTAGGGGGAAAGGGCGCGGAACCGCTTCAGCCAGTCGCCGACGACGGCGGCGGGCAGGTCGCCCTTCTGCTTGTATTCGTCGATCGTCTTGCCCCAGTAGAAGCTGATCCAGCCGTCGACGTACTCCCTGGAACGTTCGATGAAAGCCTCGGTCTGCTCGAATCCGGCGGACAGCGGGAAGATCTCCTCGATGACCAGCGGCTTGCCGACCTCGTAGACCTTGAGCGCGGCGAGGTCGTCTTCGAGCTTGTCCTTCTTGGGGTACAGGTGGACGCTGACGAAGTCGAGCGGGCCGCCGACCTCGGGGGCGTAGAACAGGGGTTTGGCGCCCTTGAAGACCTGGGCCCAGGGGATTACGCCGACGGTGATCATGTGACGGTCGTCGACCGACCGAATCGCCGTGGTCAGGCGTTCGACCCAGGCCCTGGCGATCTCGTGGTTGGATCGGCCTCGGGCGTCGATCGTGATCCGCTGGACGAAGTACTTGTCCCCCAGCGGTTTGCCGGCGAGCCACTCGGTGTCGTTCTCGCCTCCGGAGAGGACCGGCTCGTTCATGAGGTCGTAGCAAAAGACGGCCGGACTGTCCTTGCAGACCTTGGCGACCGCTTTCCAGAAGACGCACTGGGCGTCCCAGCGGTCGGATTCGGACAGGGCGTCGTACCATTTGGGGACGTCCTGCTTGTGATAGCAACCCAGGCCGGTGACGTCGAGGTACAGCCTGGTCTCCTCGGCCAGTTTCACCAGCTTCGCCAGCCGGTCGAGGTTGGCCTGGTCGGGCTGGTCGGCGGCCTTGAGGAATCGGCCGGTCTGGAGGTGGACGCGGACGACGTTCGCGCCCAACTCCTTGATCTCCTGGAAGTCCTCGACGACGGTCGGCCATTCGTCGGCCCAGTAGTCTTCGAGCAGGCGGCCGTCTCCGTCGTGGTCGTAGTTGACGCCCCACATCACGATCCGCTCGTCCGCCTTGCCGGTCACGAAGTGCGTCTTATCCTGGCTCGGCCGAATCCAGTCGAGGGCGGGGGGGGCCTCGGCCCGAGCCCAGGAAGCGAGGCAGAGCAACGTGGCCAGGATCACAAGCCGACGGGCGTCACGTTTCATAGAAGAGTTCCTCAAGTCTTTGGCGCATGACGATCGGGTCGACGCTCCGGCCGAGCCAATGGCGGATGCCGATGACTCCCTGGTTGACCAGCATCCCCAGGCCGTCGAGGGTGATGCAGCCACGCTCCTCGGCGTCCTGGATCAGATTGGTTCGGGGCGGGTTGGGGATCACGTCGGCGACGATCAGGCCGGGGCGAAGACTGTCGAGATCGAGGTCGAGCCGCCCATTCACGTCGGGGTAAAGACCGATCGAGGTCGCGTTGACCACGACGGCCGTACTGAGTGGAACGTGGTAGGTTCGGTCCCAGGCCACGAGCTCGGCCCGCGCGTCGGTCTTGTCGTTGATCAGTTGGACCAGCGCGCGGCCGCGCTTGGGGTCGCGGTTGACGACGTGGATCGAAGCCGCTCCGGCCAGCGCGAGTTCAACGGCGATCGCCCGCGCCGCGCCTCCGGCGCCGAACAGGACCACGTCCTTTTCGGCCGGATCGACGACGGTCCTGAGCGAGACGAGGAAGCCCTGGCCGTCGGTGTTCTCGCCGATCAGCCGGCCGTTGCGGATGACCACGCAGTTGACCGCGCCGATGATCTTCGCCGATGGGGCGAGCTGATCGAGGAATTCAACGACCGCGACCTTGTGGGGGATCGACAGGTTGAAGCCGGTGAAGCCCATCGCCCGGGCGCCCCGGACGGCCTCGCGGAGGTCGGCCGGAGAGACCTCGCAGTTGATGTACCGTGCGTCGATCCCGTGATGGCGATAGGCGGCCTCGACCATCGCCACCGAGGGATTCTCGGCGACCGGCGAGGCGAAGCAGCCGGTGAGCAGGCTCAGGAAATTCAACTCGGTGGGCATGAGTCACCGTGGCGAAAGAGCCGAGACGGGTCGGTTGGACTCCTCCGAGCCTAATCCACGAGGCCGGTTTCGGGCAAGCGAGCACCGCAACGGGCGGGGGGGCCGAAAAAACCGAGAATTGTCGGAACTCGCGGGGATCGGCTCGCCATTATTGAGTAGGAAACGTCCTCGAAGCTCGGAAGAGGGGCGAACATGAAACGCCTGGGGAATCCAATGATCGGACTTCAGACCGTCTACGAGGGGGGCGTGGTCGCCGGGTTGACCGACGCGCAGCTCCTCGAACGATTCGCGCGCGGAGACGGCGAGGGGGCGACGGCGGCGTTCGCGGTTCTGGTCGAGCGTCACGGACCGATGGTCATGCGGGTGTGCCGGGCGTCGATCGGCGACCAGCACGACGCCGAAGACGCGTTTCAGGCGGTCTTCCTGGAGCTGGCGCGGAGGGCGCGATCGGTCTGGGCGCGCGATTCCCTGGCCCCCTGGCTGCACGTCGTCGCTCGACGAACCTCAACCCGCGTTCGGACGCGGAACGA
>CALCIC010000274.1 GCA_937907405.1 uncultured Isosphaeraceae bacterium
TTGGTCCAGTAGTTGAGGGCCGACGAGACCATCGAGTAGGCGCCGGTCACGATGGCCGACGACATCGAGGTCCCCACCTGCGTGAACGTCAGGTGGTTGGCCGGGTCGTTGAAATTGGTCCCCGTCGTCCCCGTCGTGGTGGTCGTGCCGTTCGCCTGGAGCGACGAGAACCGACGCCGGAAGGTGGGCACGTCGATCGCCGGCGCGGCGAGGTCCGTGCCGATGCTCCGATTGACCGAGCCCGGGATGCGGTCGTTCCAGATGGTCAGGTCGGAGGCCGCGAACGAGGTGACGTTTTGCGAGACGAGAGCGTTGTTCGCTCCGCCGGCGGTCCCGCCGCCGCCGCCGGTTCCGCCCGTTCCGCCGGTTCCGCCCGTTCCGCCTGTGCCGCCGATCGTCAGCGAGTTGCCGAAGACCAGGACGGGGCCGAGCGGGTTGGGGATCACGCCGATGGGGGGGTTGTTGGGGGTGGTCGAGGCGTCGGTGTAGTACGGGAACGGATAGGTCCCGGTGACCGAGATCGTCTCGTTCAGGACCGCCGGCAGCGACATGCCGTCGTTGTCGCCGAGTCTCGAATCCGCCGCGTGGTTGTTGGCCTGGGTGGTGGTGTTATTGTTGTTGTTGCCCCCCTGGCCGCCCTGGCCGCCCTGTCCGCCCTGGCCCCCCTGGCCGCCGCCGGTGGTGCCGCCGGGGCCGCTGTCGCCCAGCGGAGCGCCGAACTGGCCGGACGCCGCGATCGGGGCGATGCCGACCCTGCGGAACCTGTGCAACTGGTTCTTGAGGGCGATGACGATCTGGGGATAGTTCTTGTAGGCCTGGGCCTCGGTGGCGAACGTCTGCGTCGTCCCGAAGGCGAAGACCGAGGCGATCACCCGGTTGACGACGCCCGGCCGCACCGGGTCGTTGACGAACGGGTGGCTCGCGACGTACTGCATACCGCTGTAAACGGAGTTCGTCGAGGTCAGGGCGTTGGGGGTCGCCGTGCCGCCGCCCTGATTGCCGGCCTGATTGCCCCCCTGGCCGCCCTGGCCGCCCTGGCCCCCCTGACCGCCGCCGGTGGTGCCGCCGCCGACCGAGATCGAGCCGGGGATGAGGAACGGCGAGAAGATCGTGATCGGCTGGATGGTCACCTGGGGGACGAACTGGGCGACGACGCCCGCGACCGGCGTGCCGTGGCCGTCGAAGTAGTTGAGCAGCGAGGTGACCCCGCCGCCGGCCTGATTGCCGGCCTGATTGCCCCCCTGATTGCCCCCCCCCGTCGTGCCGGCGGTGGTCCCGGCGGGCAGGAAGTCGTCATTGCCGGCGCCGCCGGTGTAGAGGTTCTTGCCAGTCGCGACCCGTCCCCGGAACGGCGCCGAGAGCCCGTCCACGCCGGTGTCGACGACGGCCACGGCGCTGCCCTGGCCGTTGTACGGCACGCCCAGGGTCCGCAGGTCGTTGAGCCCGATCAGCGTGCCCGAGCTTGAGCCGGCCAGGCTGGCGGTCGTCTTGAACTGCCAGACGGCGTCGTCGTCCGAGGCGTACATCGTCGTGCCGTCGGCCGAGAACGTGATCGACAGGCTCGACAGCATGAAGCTGGTCGAGTCTTGCGCTCCGGAGGTGTTGAACCCCTGGGCGAAGGTCGTCATCACGCCGAACGGCGTGATCCGGACGATTCGACCCCCCACGGAGTTGGTGCCGCCGGTGGTGTTGCCGTTGGAGGTGATCGGGACCAGGGGGTTGGTCAGCGCGTCGTAGGGCAGATTGGGATCGAGCTTCCGAACCCCGATCGCGCCGCTTCCCTGGACCGGGACGACCACCGAGACGCCGGCGGGGATGTCCCCCTCCGCCACCGAGACGACGGTGACCGAGAGCCCCGAGGCCAGGTCGCTGACGAACAGGCTGCCCGCGTAGGTCGGTTGTCCGGTCACCTGAAGGGGAGTGACCCCCGCGGTGCCTCCGCCGGTGGTCCCCGTGCCGGTGGCCGACGCGGTGAGCCCGATCGTCTGCGAGAAGTAGCCGTACTGGTCGAAGGCGATGTCCTCGAAGCGACGGAACGGAGTCGTGACCAGAGGCGTCTGCTCGATGGTCGCGGTGGTCGCGGTGGTCGCCGACGTGAGCAGGCTGCCGATCAACAGCTCGCCGTTGGAGCCCTGCACGCCGCTGAAGCCAGGCTGCGCCGGGATGCCGCCGCCGGTCGGGGTGCCGAAGTCGGTGAAGGCCGAGAACACCGGCGATGTGTAATCGATGTTCGCTTGCGTGAGGCCGACGATCGGACCCAGGGACAGGCCGGTCTGCGAGACCCCCTGGGGCAGGGCGGACCCGTTGGAGATCACCTGGCCGGGCGAGTACTGGTTGGAATTGAAGAACAGCGCGGCCATCGTGCCGCCGGTCGAGCTGATGCCGCTGCCGGAGATCAGACCGCGGAGGAACGACTGCATTTCGGGCCCGGGAATGACCATCGCGGTCGGGCTGATGTTGAACTTGGTCGCGGCCAGGCCGTCGGTCAGCGTGACGTAGGCGCCCAGGAACGAACCGTCGGGAGCGATCCGGTAGATGGCGTTTTTGGACGGATCGGAGCGGTCGACGGTGCTCACCAGCATCGAGGGCTTGCCGTCGATATAGCCTTCGGAGTCGAACGCGATGTCATACCAGTTGCGAAAGCCCGTGGTGTCGACCGCGTTCCCCGTGGCGCCCCCCAACGAGTTCGCCGCGGGGTTCACGCCGTCGGTGTTGTAAGCGCCGGCGTCGAGCTGGCTCATGACCGTGTTCAGGTCGAAGAAGACGCTCGCCTTGCCCGTCGCCGGGTCGACCCGGTAGATCACGCCGGGACGGTTGACCGCGCTCGGGTTGCTCCCCGCGCCGCGAGAGATCGCATAGAGGCCGTTGCCGAAGACGCCGCCCGGCCCCGCCTTGAGCCGGACCATGTCGCCGCCGAACGAGGAGAGCGGGGTCGTTTCCGCCACCGACGTGATCGGCGCGGCGGAGGTCAAGTTCGTCGCCGCGGTGTTGCTCGCCACGACGACCGTTCCCAGGTCGGCGTTGGTCGGCGTCGTCGCGGCGGTGAACGTCGCCGTCACCGGGTAGAGCGGCAGATACGGAGCCAGCAGGCACCGCTTCTCCAACGGCATGATGCTGTCAGGCCTGAGATCGCGTTTACGCCGCTGCGCTGGGCCGTGCGCCCGCGGTCGGGATGGCTGAGACATTCCACTTACTCCTATCGCTGGACTCGTCCGTCCTGAACCGAGGCCGAGACGCCCGGCAATCCTTAGTATCGGCGCACGTGGCGCTTGACGATGAGTCGAAACATCCGGCAAGACCCCCGTGCGGGGTGCAACCCGCACACGCGGATCCCTTTTCACCTTCTGAATCGGCCGCCAACCGCGCCGACGATCAGACAAAGACCCGCCTAAACGGAAAAATCGCCGCTTTCGGGAACAACGCGAAGGCCGTCGTTACATGGCGAACCGCTTCAACCCGCGCAAGCCGAACAGGGGAGGCCGGTCCGAAGGCGATGCTTCGACTCGTCTCCAACATGAGGAGGAGGGCGAAAGCGAAAGAGAGGAAAGGCGAGACGGGGGGGGAGTTAGAGTGGAAACGAAGAAGAAGGGGCAAGAGCGAGGGAGGGCTGAGCGAGGATTTCGAGAACCGAAGCGGTCGCGGCGAGACGGAGCGTCTTCAACCACGACCGCCTGTGTGAAGTCGGAGTCCGCCTTGCGAGGCCGATCAGGCCCCGGGGCGGAGTCCGTGGATCACTCGACGACGCCCTGGGGGCCGGGGCGGCCGCCGGTCTGGACCGTCTGGGGCTGGTTGATGGCGCGGCGGCGGACGTCGAGCTCGATGGAGCCGAAGGTCCCCTCGTGGCGCTGAATGGTCATGCCGAGGGCAGTCAGCAGCCGCTTGGCGGTGTAGAAGTTCATGACCAGCCGCTGGTTGGCCTTGACGTCCTGCCGACCCTGGGCGAACGGCTGGGGGTTGAGGCCGAAGTCGAGGATGACTTCCTCGGGGGTCGCGGTGACTCGGCAGAAGTTGGAGTAAGACGGCACCGTGGTGGAGTCGTCGACGACGACCTCGTTGGCCGCCTGCTGCTGTGACGTCGGCGTTTCGGAATCGCTCATTTCCTATCCTGTCTAATTAGTGCCGCCGTACGAGGTCCGTGAAGTAGCTAGGAAAGGAGAGCGCACGGCGATCTCTCAGTCCCAGGCCGAAATCAATCAAGGTGAAGACTAAGCGAACCACTACCCTCGATCAAGCCGTCTTTTGGGCGAACGATGATTCGACGAGACGGTCCAGTTCCTGGAGCGTGCGCCCCGAGGCCCCGTGCTGGGCCAGCACGAATTTCCGTCCCGCCTCCCCCCTGGCCGCCGCGTTCTCCGGGTCGTCGAGATCTTCAAGAAGTCGCAAGGCCAGGTCGTGCGCGCCGTCGACCCGCCGCGCGGCGTTGCGCGACAGGAGTTGGTCGACGGTTTCTCGGAAGTTGGACGTGTGCGGGCCGAACATCACCGCCGCTCCGTAGGCCGCGGGCTCCATCATGTTCTGGCCCCCTCGCCCCGGCGTCAGGCTGCCGCCGACGAAGGCGACGTCGGCCAGGCCCCAGACCGCCCCCAATTCGCCGATCGTGTCGATCAGGATGATCGGCCCGCAACCCGCCGCGACCGGCTCGCGAGCGTCGCAACGGCTGCGGCGGAGCACGGTCTCGCCCTCGCTCTCCAGCCAACGCGCCACCGTCTCGAACCGCTCGACGTGGCGAGGGACCAGGATCAGCCGGAGCCGGGGGTGGTCGCGGCGGGCCGCGCGATACGCCGCCAGCGCGGCGGCCTCCTCGCCTTCCATGGTGCTTCCCGCCACGAAGACCAGGTCCGCGTGCGACAGCCCCAACTCGCCTCGAAGCTCGCGGGTCCGGGCGTTGTTGCGGTCGCTTTCGAGGCCGTCGAACTTCACCGAGCCGGTCACGCTGACCCGTTCCATGGGGATTCCGAGGTCGATGAACCGCCGGGCGTAGTCCTCGTCCTGGGCCGCCACGACGTCGATCAGGTGGAGGGTCGGCCCCAGCGGCCGCCGTAGCCGTCGGTAGCCGCGATGGCTCCGGGCGCTCAGGCGGGCGTTGATGACGGCCACCTTGGCTCCGGATCGCTTGGCGACCCGGATCAGGTTCGGCCAGAGTTCGAGTTCCACCAGGGCCAGCACGGTCGGC